>DATFJO010000027.1:0-10175 GCA_035269145.1 Tangfeifania sp.
GGGCGGTTTCAAGCTTGTTCGACAAGCAACTGAATAAAGAACTGATTGACAAAAATGCCAAATGGAAGCTGGGCGAATTCATTTACGAAACACTGGATAACCGTTCACAAATGGAAGCTTTTAAACTCGATAATTACGAGCGCGAACCCCTTGATTCGGTTTGGATTGATGGGGTTGAAAAAGGCCCGATCTGGAACACCCTTCGGTTCAAAGGAAAAACCAGGGCGGCTTTCCCGGAGGATGCCTATAATTTTGAAATCAGGCTTTTAAATACTTCCAAACGAATTGATTTGGTTTTCCACATGGAAAAAAGAATGGTAACCGACCCGGAAGGTATTTACATTGCGTTCCCGTTTCAACTGGATGACGGCACGCTATCTTTTGATGTGCAGGGAGGTGAAATTCGGGCCGGTGTCGATCAAATTCCCGGCTCGGCCAACGACTGGAATTCGGTTCAGAATTATGCGCGGTTGTCAAATGCCAACGAACAAATTTTGTTAAACTCACCTGAAATTCCACTGATGCAGTTTGGCGGAATCAATACGGGACGATACGAAGCCACTGCCACACCTGAAAAAACGCACATTTTCGGCTGGCCAATGAACAACTACTGGGTTACCAATTTCAATGCCGAGCAACATGGCGGCATTACCTGGAAATACACCATTTCAAGCGAAGAAAATAGTTCGCAGCAATCGGCTACCCGTTTCGGATGGGGAAACCGCGTGCCATTTCTTTCCAGGATTCTGCCGGGTGGCGGAACCGGAGGCGAAAAAAGTGAAGGCTCTCTGATTTCAGGCTGGCCCGAAAATGTGTTGCTGGTGAGTGCAAAACCCTCTGACGATGGAAATTTTCTTTTTCATGTGCGGGAAAGTACCGGAAAACAAACTACTCTTCAGCTTAAAAATGAAATTTCAGGACAAAATATTTTGCTGAAAGAAGTTAACGTTCTTGGAAATGAAGTTGAAAATGGTTCTATCCAAATCAATCCTTACGATAGTAAGTTTTTCAAAATAAGCTATTAAGCTCAATAAGTTGCAAAAAGAAAAAAGCGGTGAAATTTCACCGCTTTTTTCCTGAAAGACAAACAACTAATGACTTTTTATTAGTTGGCTTTGAACTACTTACAACCAATCAAATCCGGTAAGTCCACTTTAAAAGCATTTCGTACAAAGCCACCTTATTGATACGGAAGCAACAATTCATAGTTTCAGAAAAGAAATGTTTTAACAAATTTTAACCAGACAGAAAGGTTGGCAATTCTTTTTAAATCAGTTTAAGCCAGGGATTCAAAAACTTTCCCGAGTAACTGTTTTGTTGCAATAATTCCATCCATTTCCGAAAGTTCGCTGCCTTCATATTCTATTCCAACCCAGCCTTTGTATCCTGAGTCTTTTACAATTTTCATGAGGCGGTAGTAATCTGAATGAATTTCATTTCCTTCTTCATTAAATTCATGCGACTTGGCACTTACGCCTTCAGCATAAGGCATTAATAATCTGACACCTTCATACCGGTTAAATTCTTCTCCGGTTTCACGGTTAATGATAAAATTGCCAAAATCGGGTAAAGTTCCCGCTCTTTTATGATCGACCATTTCCATTAAACCGGCCAGCCAGTTTCCGTTACTCGATAAGCCCCCGTGATTTTCAACAATCACATTAATTCTTTTATCGTCGCCATATTCACAAAGCATTCTTAAACCATCGGCAGCAAGTTTCTGCTGCTCTTCGTAACTGCCACGGCTACCGGCATTTACACGAATTGAATGGCACCCAAGATGGGCTGCTGCATCTACCCATTTTTTATGGTTTTCAACTGTTTTAATGCGCTCGTTTTTTTCAGGATGGCCAACCATTCCTTCGCCGTCAACCATGATCAAAACATTCTGAACACCTTCATTTTCAGTGATCGATTTCAAACGCCCCAGGTATTTTTCATCTTTGGCCTTGTCTTTAAAAAACTGGTTCACGTACTCTACACCATTTATTCCGAGCTTCCGGGCGGTTACCGGGAAGTCGAGATTATTCATTTCGTTGGCAAACAAAGTTTTATGCAACGACCATTCGGCAAGAGAAATCTGAAAACGTGAATCTTTAAATCCCAGTCCTGCAAAAGCCGGTGAAACCATCATAGTTCCTGCTGCGGCAGCCATTGATGTTCTCAAAAAATTTCTGCGAGTTGTATTTTCCATTTTATTTGATTTAAGTTATTTTGAATGAATATACATATTCTAAATCTTAAAGAAAATTCGTTTCCGGTATAAAAAATAACACAAATACCATTCAATTACAAGTATGGTAAGCGAAGTTACCAAGCCTGTCAGGAACTGCGGAGAATTAAACCAGGATAAAAAACCGTTGGTAAAAATTCCGACAAACCCATTCAGCCATTGTCCGCCTACTGTATTAAAAAACAGATAAATAAAGATAGGGTTCATGCCGACAATCACAAAAGGAAAAATCCAGTTATTGACTTTTTTTATATCGATGAACCAGTAACTTAATGCCAGTGCAAGCAACGCCCAACCGCCCGATGCCAGTACAAACGACGAAGTGGCGATGCGTTTTATAATCGGAGTAAACGATATCCAGTCGAGGAAGTAGCCAGCAACAAGAATGATTAAACCTCCAGTGGCAATTTTCTTTATTTTTTCTGATGCTGGTTTATCCGACATTAAAAGCTGCCCGGCTACCACGCCCCAGATAGTGTGAGCGGCTGTTGGAATAAAATTAATGGCTACCCAACCTCCACCCTGATTGATTTTCCCCATCAAAATTAGGTCCATCCAGGTTCCGAAGTTATGGTCTTTTACAAACGGCTGGTCAAATCCTTCGAGCGGAAAAGTACGGTAAGCAATTTCTGTGAGCAACAACAGTCCGAATGCGGCAAAAATTTGCACTGAAACTTTATAGCGCATCAGGAAATAGGCAATTAAAATAGTAACAGAAAGTTGCGAAAGCACATTCCAGAGTTCCCACACCAATTCGCGCTTGTAACCGCAATGCAAGCCCACACCAAATGCCAGCAACAAAATACACCTCTTTATGATGTGTCTGGTAATTTTTTGTTTCGAATCTCCTTTTTGCCGGCGTCTGGTATACGAAAACGGCATAGCAACACCAACGATAAACATGAAAAACGGCTGAACCAAATCCCAAAATCGCAGCCCGTTCCACGGATGATGATGAAATTGCCGGAAGAAATCTTCGAGAAATGTTCCGGCAACAGGTTCTTTCATCAAAACACTCCACAATGCTGTACCTTCAGCAACCAGCAAAAACATGGTAATTCCACGGAAAAAATCAAGAGATAGCAACCGCTTCCCGGAAGGATCGAGTTGATTGTTTTTAATCATTTTGGTTTAGCTGTTTATAAGAATTTACTGTAAACGGTTATACATATTTAAACCGTTTTATATTCTTCTTAGGTGTCTTTTCAAACTCTTCATTTACCATTTCAAAAGCTGTAATTTGCTCATAACGTGGCAATTCTGCATTGAGTTTTTTGCGGTTTTCTTCCATCACCTTTTCCATATCTTCCACATGGCCGGCGGTTAATGCTTCATGATCCGGATATACCTTTGCCACAAGTTTCCCACTGCGTTCGGTAACCACACATTCGGCAATATAAGAGAGATTCATAATCTTTGCTTCAATTTCTTCCGGATAAATATTCTGCCCCGAAGGACCGAGTATCATATTTTTTGACCGGCCTTTTATATAGATAAAATTATTTTCATCAATAATTCCGAGATCGCCGGTTTTCAGCCAGCCGTCTTCAGTAAAAGCGGCTTTTGAAGCTTCATCGTTTTTAAAATAGCCGGTCATCACATTTTCACCTTTCACCTGAATTTCTCCAACACTGTTATAGGGATCATCCGAATCGATGCGGACTTCCATTCGGTCGACCAGGCGGCCTGCCGACGAAGGCATGATTTTATCCCAGGCCTCGTAACTGATGAGTGGCCCGCACTCAGTCATTCCGTAACCAATAGTAAACGGAAAGTTGATGCGCTTGAAAAACTTTTCCACATCGGCGCTCAGTGGTGCTCCGCCAATCACAATTTCGAAAAAACGACCACCAAAAGTGTCAGTCAGTTTTTCCTTTATTTTTTTGAGGATCAGGTCTGAAATAAATGGCAATTTCAGTAAGATCTTCATTACCGGTTTTTCAATGGTCGGCAAAATCCGTTTTTTATAAATTTTTTCAATTACCAATGGAACCGACAAAATAAGGTGTGGACGCACAGCTCCAAAAACTTTTGTAATTACTGCAGGCGAAGGAATTTTGTTTAAAAAAGTAATGTGACAACCGAGGGTTACCGGGAATAAAAATTCGAACAGCAAACCATAAACATGCGCCATGGGCAAAAAAGAAACAATTTTGTGACCCGACTCCAGCGGCATGTGTTCCCGGGCATAAACAATGTTTGAAACCAGGCTTCTTTCAGGAATCATCACTCCTTTTGTAAAACCTGAGGTTCCTGATGTGTAGGAAATGATGCAGGTCTGTTCCGGTTTCCATTCAACAAACTCAAACTGCTGTTTTTCGAGCTTATTCTTTTTATAGTAATCAAATGCGTCGGCCAGTTTGTATTTAAAGTTTTCATCTTTTGCTGCATGCAGCGAAAAATCTTCCAGAACTACTAACGCCTGGAGCTTCTCAGCGTTGTCAAAGTCAATTTTACCAAGCAGCGATTTTGCACCGATAACCAGTTTCGACTCTGAATGGTTGATGATGTGATTGGTGTTACTTTCATTAAAATCGGGCAAAACCGGTACAATTACAATACCCGAAGATACAGCCGAAAGAAAAACCGCTCCCCAGTGTGCTGAATTTCTTCCGAGAACCGCAATTTTATCACCTCGTTGTAAACCAATTAGTTGATAAAACAAATGCAAAGATTTTATGATTTCTGCGACATCCGAATATTTAAAATCTTTTCCTTCATAATCGGTAAAGGCCATTTGTTCCCAGCTTGAGCGGAAAGCCTTTGTGTAAAGATTTGATAATGTACTGTTTGCCATCGATTTTTATTTTACAGTTTGTTCAAAATTAGAAAAAATCGGATTAAATCAATGTTTTTTTTAAACAACCCTTGTTTGCCCATTATAAATAAAAAGCTCCAATTAATTATTTAACTTTTATTAACATACATATTTAATTCGTGATTTACAGCATATTGCAATGTTAATTTGTGTTAAAGTCTATTTTTTTTGAAAAAAAGATAAACAAATATCTTTCTCGTTTTTTATAGTGTGTGAAAGTTTATAAAACAGAAATTTAATAATTAAAATTTAGAAATCATGAAAACAATGAAAACAACATTATTAACAGCAGTATTTGCAATTTTAGCATCGGCAGTTTTTGCATCAGGAAATTTGAAAGTAAACATGTCGCAAGCCGAATCGGAAAAAGCAGTGGTAGAAGCCACAAGTGCCAGGATGGAATTATTTAAAGTTGAAGTTCAGGATGAATTCGGTGATGTGGTATATTCAAAAACTACAAAAACACAGGCAGAAAATTACAAAATGAAATATGACTTTTCAGCACTTGAAGACGGAACTTATTTCCTGAATGTAAAACACGGAAATGAATATTATCAGAAACGTTTCAGCCTCGAAAGGGGAGATGTTGAGGTGATAAGCCAGAGAAAAGTAGTAGAACCGATTTTCATTCAGAAAGGCGATAAAGTTAAAATGTCGTATCTCAATTTTCCGCAGGACGAAATGAGCATTCACGTTTACGATGACAGTGGCTTGCTTCATGACCAGAAACTTGAAAACGAATTTGCAGTACACAAATCGATTGACCTTTCAGAACTGAGGTCTGGTGATTACAGAATTGTATTTGCCTCAGGATTCGATATTTTCGAACATGATGTAACTGTGCAATAATCAGTAATTTTTAAGTTGAAGTAAAAGCCGGTTCAGGATTGAACCGGTTTTTTTATGTTTGCCTTTTTCCTGCCTTTTCTTCAATCAAAACGTTCCTGCATTAAAATCACAATTTTGGCAGGTTCAGGGCTAAAATGTTGTATTTCGTGCTCAAAAATCAGGGTTTTAGAGGAATGGCCCTTAAATCCTGTTTAAATCTCATTTAAATCAGTAATTTTGAACTGAGTTGTTTTATGCAGAATTGCTTAACAATTTCGTCCTTAGTTTCTCTCCGCATTCAAATGCAAATGAAAGCCGGTAAAACCCGGCTTTTTTAATGAAGTGAATAAATATCAGATAAGTTTAATTTTTTCATCCATTATTTCAATTACATCACCAGCCCGCAACTTGGCTTTTTTTCTGAACTCAGGTTCTCCGTTTAAAAGCACTTCACCTTCATCCACAAGTATTTTCGCGTGCCCGCCGGTCTCGGCTATGCCTGTTATTTTGAGCAGCTTTACCAACTCAATGTATTCCGATGTCAGTTCAAATTCCTGCATTATAAATTTAATTTTTTTTGGATTTTTTTTGGAATGGCATCTTTGTGCACCATAATCGCAATAGTTTTTAGTTTTACGTAGTCTTCAGTCATGTGCAGATAACCTCCAAAATCGTTACTCCCGGGGCCCCACGAATTTTTGGTATAAAAAGCCGCTTTTCCGTCTTCATTTTTCGAAATCCCTACTACATGCATCAAGTGGTCGTCGGTTGTGGAGCGGTCGTAAAAAGTTTCCTGCCGCATTTGCTGGTCAATTTTCCTGCTTTTTTTATTCCATTCAGCCTCGCCGTTTTTATGGGTAAATGTTTTCTCGCTGGTGTCGCCGTCCCAGCAAAAAGTATAGCCATTTTCAATGGAATGGTACATCACTTCCATCAACTCGTCAATAGGCAGGTTGTAATAAAGTGCGTGCGACCAGTTGTCGGGCACTTCCAGTACAAACGGTTTATAAAAAGGATGATGCGAGTAAGAGGTAAGTTCAATGTAATTATCCGGATCGATGTCGAACTTATTTTTGAATTCATCCGGGGAATAATTCCCGTCACCGGTTTTCACTTTATTGGGAATACGCCCAATGTGCTCTTTTAAAACAGAATCGAACGCCTTTAAGTCGCCGGCATCAAAATTTTTACGTTTTTTGTTAAGATCGGAAACTTCTTTGTTGAGGTCGTTTACCAGATTGCGGTGCCGGTACCTGCCGTCGTCTGTTTTTCCCGGGAATACCTCCTGCGAAACCATACCATGCACGCGCAAAACATCAATTACATCGTGGGCTTGCCCACCCTGGCCAAAATTATTGTTGCCATGATAAAGCAAATATTGCTGCGCTTTATTTTTATACGCATAATAAACAAAATACATTTCGGATAAATCGGTTTCAGGAAAACCTTTTCGCATAATTTCAGACTCGAGAAAGCTGGTAGTGGCAAAACTCCAGCAGGTTCCGGTGCTCCCCTGGCTAATTACCGGAGTGTGTTTCAACTCTTTCTCAATTGAGTACGAACCCGGATTATTTTTGGCATGAACAATTACAGCGGTAATCATTACCGAAACAAAAAACAACGCAATCTTTTTCATATCAATTATTTACATGTTCTTAAGTTCCTCTTTTTTCTTTTTGGTGAGGCTTTCCACAATCAGGTCATACGAAATATCGATAAATTCATACATCAGTTTATCAGGAATCGATCCATCAACTTCAATGGTATTCCAGTGCATTTTGTTCATGTGGTAACCGGGTTTTACGGCTGGAAACTGCTCCCGCAATTCGATATTTTTTTCAGGAAGATTTTTCAGTGCTACATGAAAATCGTCTTCCACATCGGTAAGGCAGAACATTTTACCGGCCACCTTGAAAACCAGTGTGGTTTCATCAAAAGGAAACCCTTCGGTTACTCCTTTTTTCGCAATGCAATATTCTCTAAGTTCTTCGATATTCATCTGGTTCACCAATAAATATTTCCTAAAAATAACATTTTTTGAAAACCGAGCGAATAGTAAAGTCAGAGGGTGGGATAAAACGCATCTTTAAAATGTTCGAGTTCAAAATCCTGACCGAAAAATATGACGGTGATGACATCGAACCGGGTTTCGTAATCCAAATCTTTCTCAATGATGTAGGCATCTGCAGCCTCTACAATTCGTTTCATTTTGGCATTTGTAACCGCTTCCGAAGGATGTTCGTAGCGCAGTCCGTTCCGCGATTTAACTTCCACAATCACAAGTTCATCGCCGTCCTGCGCAATAATATCAAGTTCCAGGTGACCGTAGTACCAGTTAAAATCCAGGATTTCGTAGCCCTGTGTTCGCAAATAATTCCGGGCATGTTTTTCGGCCAGTTCTCCTATTTCGCGTTGCGTAACCAAAATGCAGTTTTATAATAATTTTAATTCAGAATGATTTTCAGAAACATCTATTTGCCATTTTTGGCCGAAACTCAGGGCCAGGTTTTTCTCGTTGTGCCCTGCCGGAAATCCGAAGCAAACCGGGAAATCATAGCCGCCCACTGCTTCTGTTATAATCTCGGTAATCGTTTTTCCGAAAGGCGATTCATTGTCTTTCATATCGGTAAAATTTCCAAGCACCAGCCCGGCCAGTCCGGTCAGTTTACCACTCAACTTCAACTGATGCATCATCCGGTCAGCATGGTACAAAAATTCGTCGATATCTTCCAGAAAAAGAATTTTACCCTCGGTTTCGATCTCATATTTTGTACCCTGCAAACTCGATAATATTGAAAGGTTTCCACCGGTAAGTTCGCCTGAAACATTGCCATTCCTGTTCCGCTCATTTCCGGGGAAGGTGTAAGAAACCCGCTGCCCCGAAATCAGTTTCATCAGCGAATGCAGGTTTTCTGTCGGTTCTCCCTTTTCATCAAAAAAGTAGCGGGGCATTACACCGTGAATGGTTGCCACATCGAGGTTATTGAAGCAGGCATGTAAAATTGTGATATCGCTGAACCCAATCAGCCATTTCGGTTTTTTCAAAACCGGATTAAAATCGATTTTATCGATGATGCGCACCGTGCCATATCCACCACGCGAACAGAGAACCGCTTTTGTTTCCTCATCATCAAACGCCTCCTGAAGATCTTCCAGGCGCTCTATGTCGGTACCGGCAAACTGGTAGTGCCGCGCAAAAACATGTTTGCCAAATTCAACCTGATAACCTTGCTCTCTCAGCCATTCTGCCGCCGGAAGAACATACTTTTCAGCCACTCTTCCTGCCGGAGAAATTATTCGGATTTTATCTCCCGTTTTTAATGCAGGTGGTACAATCATACAAGTGTTTTACTCCAAAGATACCTCAATTTGGGCAGAAAATACCTGCTCCGGGTCATTCCTTTCTGTCAGCGATTTCCAGATTTGCGCGATGGTACGCCTGGGAATATCGTTGCATATCACCTCACCATTGTATTCTACTGTCACTTTTTTACCGAGGTCAACCATTTTATCATTCAAGTTAATGAGAAGCGTATCCACTAATTCCACTTTTTCAATGGTGATGGTCTGTCCTTCATAACCGGCAACTACCAGCGCATCTTTTTGCGCTTCATTTTCAGGCACGCCAAGCCAGTAAAACCGGTTGTGCGTTACGCCACTTTGTTTCCACACCACTTTTTCAGGATAGGGCTTGCGGTAAAATTGCGACATCCAGTCGATGGCAACTGTGTCTTTTCGTTGCATCCAGTGGCCCATATTTTCATGAATCTGCACATCGTGGATATATCCGGCAGGATCTTTTTGCTGAAGTTCATCCAGTTTCTTTCCCCACTCTGCAGCAATTTTATTGCGGTCGTAGGCGGCATCTTCGGCGCCCATGTGCAGGGCAAAGGGTAGGTTGCGCAATCCCAGCGGCGATGCATCGTTCGGATGGCCCGCCATCATTGCTGCAGCAGCCAGTTGATCGGCCATTCGCGGAGCCAGTTGGTAAGTGCCGTCGCCACCTGCAGAATAGCCGGTAAGGTAAACCCGGTTGGTGTTGATGTCTTCAAACACATTGGCCAGTTCGATAAACAGGCTAAAGAGCGAATCGACATGCGACTGGTGCCACATATTCCAAGAGTCGGTGGGAGCACGCGGCGCCATGTAAATTCCCTCATCCGGCTCGTACAAACCAATTTGGTTCCTCCATTGCTGGTCGTTCATCTCTTGTGTAGTACCACCGCCGCCATGCATCGAAATATAAAGGCTCCAGCCTTTCGCAGGCTTTTCGCCAAATTTTTTGTACCTGAATTT
>DATFJO010000028.1:0-2312 GCA_035269145.1 Tangfeifania sp.
TTACTGCTGGTGTTAAATGTTTCATTTGCCGCCTTCGGTGTTTCGCCTCGCGGGTTAAATGTTTGAATCGCGGGGTAAAATGTGTTATACCCCGCGGTAAATGTGTCATTTGTTATCTTATTCCGGCTAGTGAAATCCCGATACTGCATCACATCAATAACTTCGGGGCCAAAAAGTAAAATCCGCCTGTTAAGGCAAAAGGAACCGTTCTATTCGAAAAGAACGGTTCCCTGGTGCCGCTGCCAGCGCGGATTTGTCCCCTGAAGATGCCTTCGGCGTAATCCGCGCTTTTGTTTATGGCACAAATTACAAATTTGCGCCGGCGGGTTAATTTTTCCCTGCCGGGAGCTCTCATTTTTGCCTTGATGCAAAAACGAGACAAAAAAATCAAGGCTGATTTTCATCTTTAACCTTCATTTTCATAAAACCTAACTTCGGCCGGGTGATCTCCTCATAAATTCGGAGCTTCCCGGTCTCAGTAAGTTTTTATTTTAATTACGGTTTCGATGAAAACAGGCCGCAGGAATGCAAGTTCGGAGAGTCTGAAATCCTGATGAAATCAGGATAAGCGCGCAGGCCGGAAAAAAATGCCTGCCTACCGGAAGGCAGGCGGGCCGGTGTGGGCGTGAACCATCCCGAAGCTTCGGGATTAGGCTGAAGTAGCCGCAATACGCAAGCCGTAAAGGAAGTCAGAAACAAAAAAGGATGTTATCTTCAGGCAGACAACATCCTTTTCGGGATCAGCGATTTTCAATCGCTGGTTAATGACGCGATTAAAAATCGCATCACCCGTCTATTTCTTCGGGATATTTTCGAGTGTGGCCACTAAAAATTCCCAGAATTTTTTCACGGTTTCAACATTCACTTTTTCATCGGGAGAGTGTGGGAAACGTATTGTTGGTCCGAAGGATATCATGTCCCAATGCGGATATTTTCCGCCCAGGATTCCACATTCCAACCCGGCATGGATTGCTTTTATCTCCGGGATTCTGCCAAATGTACGATTATATACATCCTGCATGGTTTTCAGAATGGGTGAATCCATGTTGGGTTTCCAGCCGGGATAATCACCTGTGAATTGCACTTCAGCACCGGCCAGTTCGAAAACCGCTTTAAGCCGTGCTCCCAAATCTTCTTTTGCCGAATCGACTGAACTGCGCATCAGGCAGGCGGCAACAATTTCTTTATTATCAGGATTGGATTTTAAAACTGCCAGGTTGGTCGAAGTTTCCACGAGTCCGGGCATATTGTCGCTCATACGTATAACACCGTTGGGGCAGGCAATAACTGCTTGGGTCATTTTGCGCTGTGTTTCTTCATCAATCAATGAAAACGGCAACTCTGTTTCTTCAACCAGTACTTTTAAATCGGGTTCTGTTTCAGCAAGCTCCGTTTTCACATTCTGCGCAATTTCATAAGCCTGAGCCACAAAATCGGCTGTTTTGGCTTCATCTACCACCACTACCCCAAATGCTTCGCGCGGGATGGCATTTCGCAGGCTGCCGCCGTCGATTCTGGCCAACCGGACACCGTGTTCTTCATACGCTGCATTTAAAATCCTGAAAAATACCTTAATGGCATTACCGCGTTGCAGGGGAATATCGATTCCTGAATGACCGCCTTTCATTCCGGTAATATCCAGTTTCAGAGCAACCACACCGTAAGGCGTTTCTTCATCGGTATAATTAAAAAGAATGTTGGCATCTTCGCCACCGGCACAACCTACATACAATTCGCCTTCATCTTCAGAATCGGTGTTGATTAATATTTCTCCGTTCATTACACCGGGCTTTAATCCGTTGGCACCGTCCATCCCGGTTTCTTCGGTGGCTGTGAGCAGCACTTCAAGCGGGCCGTGTTTTACGCTGCCGGATGCCAGCACTGCCAGCGCCGTTGAAACCCCGATTCCATTGTCGGCGCCCAACGTGGTTCCGTTGGCCGTTACCCAATCGTCCTGTACATAAGCTTCGATGGAATCAGTTTCAAAAACGTGTTTTTTGTCGCTGTTTTTTTGCGGAACCATATCGAGATGCCCCTGCAAAATAACGCCTTTCCGGTCTTCCATTCCGGGTGTTGCCGGTTTGCGGATAATCACGTTTCCTGTTTCATCTTTAAAGGTCTCGAGTCCTAAATTTTTTCCAAAATTTACAGCCCACTCCTGAATTTTTTCCTCATGTTTCGAAGGACGCGGAATTTGCAGCATCTGGTCGAAAATACTCCATACTTCTTTGGGTTGAATATTGCGAATTTCATTATTCATATCATGTATTTTTATGTTTTCAATTTGATTCTTACTTACTTATAATTTTGAA
>DATFJO010000029.1:0-7922 GCA_035269145.1 Tangfeifania sp.
ACGATATGATCGAGCGCCATCATCGTCTCTTCGAGCGGGGTGTCCGGGTCGAAGCGGTGCGAATAGAAGATGTCGACATAGTCGAGCCCCATGCGCTTCAGGCTCTGATCGCAGGACGCGATCAGGTATTTCCGGCTGCCCCATTCGCCGTAAGGACCAGGCCACATTAGGTATCCGGCTTTCGACGAAATTACCAGTTCGTCGCGGTAAGCAGAGAAATCCTGTTTCAGTATTTTTCCAAAATTTTCTTCTGCAGAACCGGGAGGCGGACCATAATTGTTTGCCAGGTCGAAATGGGTAATTCCCAAATCGAATGCACGGTGCAACATGGCCCGGCCGTTTTCAAGCAAATCAATTCCTCCGAAATTGTGCCATAATCCGAGTGAAACTGCCGGAAGTTTTAGCCCCCATTTCCCGCATCGGTTATAAGTCATTGAATCATAACGATTCTCGTTTGGTAAATAAGTCATAATCTGTTCTGTTTTTTTTGTGAACCTTAAAGTTAAAGGATTTTATTCAGGATTGGAAGTTTTTTTGCCAGCCATGCCAACCCAAAACAAGTTAATAATGCAATTGGTGACAACGAAATGAATTTTAAAATCTGAGGAATTTGCCATTCAAGAAAAAGTGCGCTTACAGCTACCAGAATTGGGGCATGGAACACAAATACGCCATAGGCACTTTCAGAAAGTTGTTTGGATATTTTTCCCTGACCATTAAAATACTTTTTGAAAATGCCAGTCAATCCGATTATTAATGAAAATCCGGTGAGTTGTTCCCAAACGGCATAGGAGAAGCTTTGCCATGTAAATCCTCCGGAAAATGCTTCGGTGCCATTTTCTTTTCCGCCAAAATAAACCACCAAAGGCAAAACCACTAAAATTAAAATCTGCGCAAAAGCAAACCATCTCACTCCTTTTTTAAATGAAACAGATTTGAGCCAGTTGTTTTGGAAAGCAATAATTCCTATTGCAAAAAGAAAAATATATTGAATGAAATAGGGAAGCTGAAAATTTGTGAATGGTATGCTCCAGCCAACAGGAAATTTCAGCCGGATAGTAAACTGAATTAATCCGATTAAAATAGCTGACAAAAGAATTAAAAGTGTTGATGGAAATTTTGCAGATACTTTTATTTTCAGCAATCTAATTATTAAGAAAATTAGAGTGAATATTAGAAGTGCCTCAACAAACCACATAGGGCCAAATCCCCAGGCATTTGGATTGGCGATTAGGCCGAAAATGGAAATATCTTCGTTTTGAATAAAATAATGATGAATAAAAATGGTAAGAGGATTCAATAAAAAGAAGAACATCAGAAGGGGGATTCCCAGCCGAATTAACCGGGTTTTCAGGAACTGTAGCGGTGTTTTTCGTTTTAATGAAGCCGCGCTGAAATAGGCGGAGACAAGGAAAAACATTCCCATGAAAAATGATTGGTTGGTGGCAACAAATATTATAAGAGGAATGATTGCAGGAAAATCGGCCTGCGATTCATTGTAATACCAGCCACCGGGTGCGCCGTAAGTAATTGAAAAATGATGCAACACAACCAAACTAATCAAAAAAATCCGCAGGTTATCAATGTAAAATAACCGGGATTTTTCTGATTTTTTCCTTGTTTGCATTTTTAAGAAATAGTCATGCCCTCATAGAAAATGAGGGTATGACTATAATTATTATTAAACTTTTGGCAATTTCCACGGAGCACGGTAGGTTGGAACAAGGTAACCGTTGGCCTCATTATCATCAATAAACTTACTATTGCCATTGTCCCAATACAAACGTTTCCCGGTGCGATGGGCAATGTTACCCAAATGCGCAACGCGGGCAGTATTTGCCGCTACCTTAATATTGGCATTTAAGTCGTGGTTACGGCTTTTTACACCATCGATGAAGTTTTCCATGTGCAAGTCGAGCCCTTTGCCAGTACCTTTCGTAAAAGGTATTCTTTCAATCAAATCTTTGTTTTGCTTTTTCTCCGGAATAACTTCCCACCCGCTACGATCGACCACAAGTGTTCCGTTGTTTCCAACAAAACCAACCCCATGGTTACGCCCGTAATATCCGCCGTCAATGCCGGTTCCGTGATCCCACAACATGGTGTGACCGTCGAATTCATACAACGCCTGCAACGTATCGGGAGTTTCAGATGCATCATCAGGATAAGCAAATTTACCACCCATTGCCATAATTGATTTTGGCGAGGGATCGCCCATTCCGAATAATCCGTAATCGATAATATGAACACCCCAGTCGG
Source organism: Tangfeifania sp. (assembly GCA_035269145.1). GTDB lineage: Bacteria > Bacteroidota > Bacteroidia > Bacteroidales > Prolixibacteraceae > Tangfeifania. The sequence goes on from DATFJO010000029.1 coordinate 2,260, forward strand.
TCATTAATCCACCTGCGTAATCGTAAAACCACCTGAAATTAAAATGAAATCGATTGGGGTTAAACGGTCGTTTTGGTGCCGGTCCTAACCAGAAATCGTAATCAACTCCTGCTGGTGGTTCACTGTCGGGTTTTACAGGAACCGGCTCCATCCAACCCTGGTAAGCCCAGGTACGGACGGTACGAATTTTTCCAAGTTTTCCTGACTTAACGAAATCAACCGCGTCGCGCCAGTGTGGATCACTGCGCTGCCACATCCCCACCTGAACAACGGTATTGTATTTTTCAGCGGCACGCTCCATGATATTGATTTCCTCGATAGAGTTACCAAGCGGTTTTTCGCAATACACATCTTTACCCAGCTCGGCGGCTTCCACCATTGGCAAACAATGCCAGTGGTCGGGAGTACCAATAATCACTACATCAATTCCGGGCTCTTCCAAAAGCTTACGGTAATCTTTAAAACCTTTAGGTTTGATGCCCTGAATTTTTTCTGTGTCGGCAATGCGTTGGTTCAGCACATTTTCGTCCACGTCGGCAATGGCAGCGCATTCTGTATTTGGCTGATTAAGAAATGCCTTTAAGTCGGAAAATCCCATTCCTTTGGCGCCAATCAATCCGCAAACCAGCTTTTCATTGGCAACATAACGCGAAGCAAATGGTATTGACGCAGCTGCGCCAACTCCTGCGGTTACAAGAGCTGACTTTTTAATAAAACTTCTTCTGTTTGTCATTTTGTTTTAATAGTCGGAAGTCAGAAGTCGGAAGTCGGAAGAATTATCCAAAATATAGACTCTGAATTCCATAAGTTATTATTTGATATTTCTTTTAAATGCAATCATCATATTCATTAAATTAAATGCAAATTCATATTGAAAAAGAAATTCTTCATCCGAAATATAATTTCTTCTTTTTGCTTTGTGTAAGCATGTTACAACTTCAGCTAATGAACGAATGGCAATTGTCATAAACCTTTTAAACTCGGGATTTGATTGTCCGGTTGAACCTTCCGAGATATTAAGAGCAACGGAATCAGCAGCTCTTCTATATTGAGAAGAAAGATTATAAAGTTCTTTTTGAGGAAATTTGGAAGATAATTCATTTACCATTTCTCCCAAATTCATAGCTTTTTGCCAAATAATCAGTTTCTCAAATTTGAACTCCATTATCTATTTATTATTTTTCTTTCATTCTTCGATCTTCGGTCTTCCGACTTCCCTATTTTTTCTGCATTGCATCATCGAATGCTACATTGGACGGTGCGAAATCTACTTTTTTCACAAATTCGCAGGCTTCGGTTGCTCCGGCTTCCCGATCCATTCCGCTGTCTTCCCATTCAACTGAAAGTGGCCCTGAATAACCAATGTCGTTCAGCGCACGGATTATGTTTTCAAAATTAACGCTACCGTGGCCCAGGCTTCTGAAATTCCAGTAGCGCCGGTTATCGCCAAATTCGGAGTGTCCGCCAAAAACACCTATTCCTTTCGGAACATCGCTCCAGTAAGCATCTTTCATGTGAACATGAAAAATCCGATCAGAAAATTCATATATGAAACGCACGTAATCCACATGTTGGTATCCAAAGTGACTCGGATCGTAGTTAAATCCGAAAGCCGGATGATTATCCAGCGCCTGCAACGTTAGATGAGCAGAATGAATATCGAAAGCAATTTCAGAAGGATGTGCTTCCAATGCAAACTTTACACCAATTTTCTGGAATTCATCCAAAATCGGAATCCAGCGTTTGGCAAATTCTTCGTACCCTTTTTCAATCCGGCCTTCAGGGATTGGTGGGAACGAGTAGAGCATGTGCCAAATCGGGCTTCCGGTGAAACCAGCCACTGTGTCGAGGCCGAGCATTTTTGCCACTTTTGCTGTTTTAATCACCTCTTCTGCTGCACGCTGACGCACACCTTCCGGATCGCCATCACCCCAAATGTAATCGGGCAGAATTCCTTTATGTCGTTCGTCAATCGGATCTGAAACACACTGCCCCACAAGATGTGTGGAGATAGTGTATAAATCAAGATTGTATTTTTTAAGCAGTGCTTTGCGTTCGTCGCAATAAGCCTGGTCGGCTTTGTCAATTTCCATGTGGTCGCCCCAGGTACAAAGCTCGAGACCATCGTATCCAAACTGTTGGGCTTTCTGGCACATGGTTTCAATGGGAAGGTCGGCCCATTGTCCGGTAAAAAGTGTTACTGGTCTTGCCATAATTAAAATAATTTAGAAGCCTCTCCCCAGACCCTCTCCAAAGGAGAGGGAGTAGGAGCGACTGAATTTCATACAAAAATTTCTATTTAATTATACGGTTTCATTCATAAATTCGGTTATTCTTCCCTTTTGGGAGAGTTAGAGGGGGCTTTATTCCCCGAATTTTATCCATTTTACTTCATTGTCGTAACCGGCCTTCACTACGGTGTCGATGAACTGCATGCCGCGAATTCCATCTTCCACACCGGGGAAGTCGAGCATTTCGGGTGAAGGTTGTTCACCGTCCATTTTTGCCATAACGGTTAACGCAAAATTGCGGTAAATATTGGCAAATGCTTCAAGATAACCTTCGGGGTGACCACCGGGTGTGCGTGTATTATGCGCAGCAATGTCGCTGTTCATGCTGGTTCCTACGCGCAGGATTTGAGTTGGCTGATCGGTCCATTTTACAATCAAAGTATTGGGTTCGTGCTGGAACCATTCCAGTCCGCCTTTTTCACCGTAAACCCTGATTTTGATGGCATTTTCTTCTCCGGCAGCTATTTGAGTAGCCAGCAGTACTCCTTTGGCACCTTCTTCAAAACGAAGCAGCGCAGCGCCGTCGTCATCAAGTTGCCGATTGGGAACAAATGTGTTGAGCTCGGCACACAGCTCGGTTACTTTCAACCCTGAGATGTATTCTGCCAACTGGTGGGCATGTGTTCCAATATCGCCCATGCAACCTGCTTTTCCCGATTTTTTAGGATCGGTGCGCCAGGAAGCCTGGGCATTTCCTTCTTTTTCAACCGCTCCTGAGAGCCAACCTTGCGGGTATTCCACAAGAATTCTCCGGATTTTTCCGAACTCTCCCTCAGCCACCATTTTGCGGGCGTGTTTTACTGCCGGGTATCCTGAATAGGTGTGTGTTAACGCCAGTATTAAACCGGTTTCATCCAGTTTCTCTTTCAATTTTAACGCTTCATCCAGTGTAAATGTAATTGGCTTGTCGATTACCACATTGAATCCATTCTCCAACGCCATCATTGCCGGAGCGAAATGGACAAAGTTAGGTGTCACAATCGACACAAAATCCATGCGTTCGCCTTCAGGAAGCTGAGCCTCTTTTTCAAACATTTCCTGGTAAGTTTCATAAACGCGGTTTTCCGGCAGGTAGTATAGTTTTCCGGATTCTTTTGAAATTTCAGGATTAACACTGAAACAGCCACAAACCATTTCAATCTGGTTATCCATAAATGCGGCCAGCCGGTGAACGGCTCCAATAAATGCATCGGTTCCGCCACCGACCATTCCCATGCGAAGTTTTCTATTCATATCTATTTTATTTTAGTTGATTTGGCAAAATCAGACGTTAAAATTAATAACTCTTTTGAAATGAAGCAATTTTCGGGTTGATGACTTTTCAGGTTTTGGAACAGGAAAATTAAAGAAGGTCCTTTTAAATAATTCAGAAAACCTCAGCGGGTACTGATAAACAGACTTTAAGAACATCGACTTACTTGAAAAAGTCGATTTTGTTTAGGTAGATTTCTCCGAATTACAGTCTGTATACATATAGCCAACTGTTTATTTTTGTAGTAAATGATTAATTTTAGTGCGATATTTTTTAAATCAACATAAACCGACAAAATAATGAAAAGAAGGAATTTTATTAAAAACACTGCTGCCAGCGGTATTGCCATGGCAGGATTGGGAAGTGTAATTGGAGCTACTGCCTCGGAATCAGTTACTTCCAATTCAGAAAAATTTAAACTCAAATATGCCCCGCATTTGGGGATGTTTCCACAGAGTGCCGGCAACGACCCGATTGACAATATCAAGTTTATTTCAGACCAGGGATTTCGTGCAATTTTTGATAACGGACTGATGAATAAACCACCGGAACTGCAGGAAAAAATTGCCGGTGAACTGTCGCGGAGGAATATGGACATAGGACCGTTTGTTTTGTATGCCGATTTTAGTAAGGAATCGATGGTGCTGTTTAACGACGAGAACCGGAAAATGTTAAAGGAGAGGCTGCTAAAGGGAATTGAAACTTATAAAATAACCGGCGCAAAATATGCGCTAATGGTTCCGGGCAGATATAACCAGCGGCTTGATTGGGATTATCAGGCAGCCAATGTAATTGACTCAATGCGCGAGCTAAGCGAGATGGCCGAAAAAGAAGGAATGGTTATCGTACTTGAGCCGCTTAACCGCCGCGATCATCCCGGTCTGTTTCTCACCGGAATGCCGCAAACTTATATGATATGCCGCGCAGTAAATAGTCCGGCCTGTAAAATTGTAAACGACATATACCACCAACAGATTACCGAGGGAAATATTATCCCGAATATCGATCGTTCATGGGATGAAATTGCTGCTTTTCACATCGGCGACAATCCTGGAAGAAAAGAGCCTACTACCGGTGAAATTAATTACAAAAACATCTTCAAACACATTTACGATAAAGGTTATGACGGAGTGCTTTGCTGCGAGCATGGAAAAAGTAAAGAAGGAAAAGCAGGTGAAGTTGCATTCCTGGAAGCTTATCGTAAAGTAGATTCTTTTGAGGTATAGAACAATTATTTTTGACTATAAATAGAGGCTGTTCAAGTTTGAATCAGCCTTTTTCTCTTTTTATTGGTTGTTGTTGCAGCAAAACAATTATACCGATTAGTTGTATTGCAAAGACAGGAAATCGCACACATTTCATTATTTTTACATTGATTACTGGATATTTTAATTAAACCAATAATATCATGAAAAGAAGAAATTTTATTAGAAATGCGGCTGCCAGCGGTGTAGCAATGGCAGGTTTTGGAAATGTTATGGGAGCGGCTGCTTCTGAATCAGTTGCATCCGATGCAAAAGAATTCAAATTACAATACGCGCCTCATTTTGGGATGTTTAAAAATTTAGCAGGAGATGATTTAATTGATCAGATTAAATTCATGGCCGACCAGGGTTTCACAGCTTTTGAAGACAACGGGATGCCCAGGCGCGATGTGGCAACCCAGGAAAAAATTGGCGAAACACTCGAAAAACTGGGAATGACAATGGGTGTTTTTGTAGTTCCCAAAGGAGGGAACCTGGCAAATACACTTGCTGCAGGCAAAAAGGAAAATGTCGATATTTTTCTGGATGGATGCCGCCAGTCGGTTGAGATTGCAAAACGTGTAAATGCCAAATGGATGACCGTGGTTCCGGGTTCATTCGAACGCAGGTTGCCCATCGGAATTCAGGATGCCAATGTAATTGAAGCTTTGCGCCGAGGAGCCGAAATATTCGAACCCCACGGCCTTACAATGGTGCTTGAACCGCTTTCTGATTCGCCTGATTTGTATTTACAAACTTCCGATCAAACCTACATGATTTGCAAAGCGGTAAACAGCCCGGCCTGTAAGATATTATATGATATTACCACCTGCAAAAAACCGAGGGACATTTAATTCGCAATATCGATCTTACATG
>DATFJO010000030.1:0-11990 GCA_035269145.1 Tangfeifania sp.
AAATCAGTAGCTGTATTTTCACTCGAGATGTCATCTATTCAGCTTGTAAACAGGCTTATCGCCGCGGAAACCGAAATAGGCTCGGATAAATTAAAAACCGGCCGGCTCGAAAACTACGAATGGGAACACCTGAACCGGAAAATCTCGTCGCTGGAAAAAGCTCCCATCTTTATTGACGATACACCTGCTCTTTCAATTTTTGAATTCAGGGCAAAATGCCGCCGTTTGAAAATGCAGCACAATATTCAGGTGGTTATTGTTGACTACCTACAGTTGATGACCGCCGGAACCGATAACCGCGGAAGCCGCGAACAGGAAGTAAGCACCATCTCACGATCGCTGAAAGCCATTGCCAAAGAACTGGACATCCCGATACTGGCATTGTCGCAGTTGAACCGTTCGGTAGAATCGCGCGAAGGAAAACGTCCGCAGCTTTCCGACCTTCGTGAATCGGGAGCCATTGAGCAGGATGCCGATATTGTAATGTTTATTCACCGCCCCGAATATTACGGAATTACCGAAGATGAATCAGGCAACTCCCTGCTGGGTGTGGCAGAAATAATTATTGCCAAACACAGAAACGGGGCAACCGGTGATGTGCATCTGGCGTTTAAAAAAGAACTCGCAAAATTCAGCGACATGGAAACTCCGCTGGGAAGCGACTTTGGCGGCATGTCCCACACATTCAGTTCGAAAATGAACCAGGATGAAGAGGAATCAGTTGGAGCAGGAATTTCAACCAACCGCGATTTCGATGGAGGTGGCCGTCCGTCGGACACACCTTTTTAACCTGCTTCCACATCATACAATCATTTTAAGGTATTTTCTTCTGAACTTATTACATTTGTTGTTTGTAATTTATCAGAAAACAGAAATGAAAAACAAAATATTTCTTATTGCCGGATTAATGATGCTGGCATTTCATGTAAATGCCATCCAACTAATAATCCCAATGGACGACACCCAGAAAAATCACCTGAAATCCTATGGAATTGCCTACTGGGTGCTTAATAATGATGTAGAAGTAAAATGGCTGCTCAATTACAGGGGCGGAAGTTTTTTGATGCAGCACTCGTCACAAATAGAAAATGAATGCGTGGTACGCGGCATTACTTATGAAACCGTTACCGATGCTCAGGCCTCGGCTATATTAAACGGAATTTCAGCGCCTGACGTCAACCAGGATGCAATAAGCATGAACAAGGCTCCGAAAATTGCGGTTTATTCTCCACCCAACAAGCAGCCCTGGGACGATGCGGTAACCCTGGTTTTATCGTATGCCGAGATTGATTACGACATTATTTACGATGAAGAAATTTTAAGCGGGAAACTCTCGGAATACGACTGGCTGCACCTCCATCACGAAGATTTCACAGGGCAGTTCGGAAAATTCTGGCGCACCTACCAGCACATGCCGTGGTACCAGCAGGAGGTGGAAATCAATAAAAAAATGGCCGAACAACTGGGTTTTTTGAAAGTTTCGGAAATGAAAGAAGTGGTTACCCGTGAAATTGATAATTACATTACTAACGGCGGGTTCCTGTTTGCCATGTGTGCGGCTACCGACACTTACGACATTGCACGCGCTGCAACCAATGTTGACATTTGCGGGCCAATGTTCGACGGCGATCCGATGGATCCCAATCCCGATGAAAAACTGGATTTTTCCCAAACCCTGGCTTTCGAGAATTTCAGGCTCGAGAAAAGCCCGTATGAATATGAGTTCTCGAACATCGATGCCACCAACACCCGCCAGGTACCCCGTGAAAATGACTATTTTACCCTCTTCGATTTTTCAGCCAAATGGGATCCGGTTCCAACAATGCTCTGCCAAAACCACCGCAACCTGATAAAAGGATTCATGGGACAAACCACCGCTTTCCGAAAAGAAACCGTAAAACCCAACGTTTTGGTGATGGGAGAAAACAAACCCGCACGCGAAGCACGCTACATTCATGGAGAAAAAGGAAAAGGATTCTGGACTTTTTACGGCGGTCACGACCCGGAAGATTACCGACACCTGGTAGGAGACCCGGCTACCGATTTAAGCCTGCATCCCAACTCGCCGGGTTATCGCCTGATTTTGAATAATGTATTGTTCCCGGCAGCGAAAAAGAAAAAAAGGAAAACGTAAACCTCACATATCTTCCAATGAGAGAAGAGCAGTTTCAATAGTATATTTAGCCAGGGCTTCGTGTTGGAGATGTTCCACTTTTGCTGCAAATAAATCAGGTTTAAAGTTTTTCTTCCGGCGTTTTACCTCAGCTACAAGAGCCTGATTTTTTTTCAGCTTTAGTGCTACGATATCTATTTCATTTTGTTCATTTTTTGGTTCCCACCAGGAACCAATTTCCCTGAATTGAAAACTTTCGGCCAGTTTCTGCTTAAACCAGCGTTCCAGCATTATCCCTGAGTAAGTTGGAAAGTCAGCTTTTATGATCTTACGCAGACCCTGGAAATTTTTGATTTCAATTAACGACCGGTGACGGTCAAAATAATTGAACCAAAAACGAATAAAATTATCCTGAATTTCGTACCGGACCGCCTGTGTTCCTTCTTTCGAAAAAACAGGCCTTTGGCGAACAATAATATTGTAATCTTCGATTAACCTTTTCAGTTGCCCACCAATACTTTTATTCCCCAGAGCAGATTCAATTTTTGGCTGTGTATTAATTCCTCCAGAAATAGCACTTAAAATTGAAAAATAGGTGGCGTAATTTTTCCCAAATTCCTCAATGAGAAGATTTTTTCCTTCTTCGGTAAAAGACGAGTTTTCACGTACCATAAATTCAATCATGCTGTCAACATTCAGCGTGCCACTATCGCAAAACAACTCGATATACTTGGGAATGCCTCCCGTAAAAGTATAGATTGCCAGTAAATCATCGTTTGAATATTCAGGATAATAATCGTGCATTATTTTTTTCAAAGTAACAATATCAAAGGCAGCTAATTTGATAATATTATCTGCCCTGCCAAACAACGGTTCTTTCGAATTCTGAAATATCTTCTGCATTAAAGAATATACAGAACCGCTGACTATTAAATTCATGTGAGTTTTTTTCCTGTAGCTGTCCCAAATATTCTGCATATCGCTGAATACAGATTCATTGATGTTATAAAATTCCTGAAATTCGTCGATAACAAGGTTAAAAGATCGTTGCGTAGCCAGTTCCATCAGATATTGAAACAGCGACCTGAATGATTGAATCCCTTCCGGCACAAAAGTATCTAATGAACTGGCAATAGCCGGGGCAAATTCAGCACAAAGCGTCGCTTCATTCTTGCGGCCCACAAACAGATAAACAGTCGGGGTGTTTTCTACCGATTTCATTACAAGGCTTGTTTTGCCAATTCTCCTTCTGCCGGTAACTACTGTCATCCGCGAATAATCATTAAACGAAAGGTTACGTATTCTTTCCAATTCTGCAAGTTCATTATTTCGGTTATAGAATTTCACTTGAATATATTTAAGTTAATGTTTTGTAATTCAATAAAACATGCTGCCTGAAATAATTACCGGTTTTCCATTCCTGTGGAACTCGCATGATTAAATTATTCATACCCTTTTGTGTTCGCCAGACCATGCTCCTTTCATCTATTTATAATGTTTTATTTAGTTACAGCCGTAACAGTTACAGCCGTAACAAAATTACGGAATGAGATTCAAACAAACAACTACATTCATAATTAATATTGCATATTGATTAAACACAGCGCTAATCAAGATTTCAACCCGAAGATTACCGCCACCTCGTTAGCGAATCTCCACCGACCTGAGCCTGCATCCCAACTCGCCGGGTTACCGCCTGATTTTGAACAATGTGCTGTTTCCGGCAGCGAAGAAGAAGAAAAGGAAAACATGATAATTGATGTACTCTTCAGAATATAAAAAAAGCCAGGAGGACATTTTAAAATCTACGAAGGGTAATTGTGAAATAAGAAGAGTGAGTTTCCTCCTGGCTAATATTTTATAATCTGAATTATACTTTGACTAAAGAACTTTGAAAACTAATAGATCAGACCCCAATTTGAAGTTTCTTGATCATTCAAAATAATTTTTATTAATGAACAGTAAGGTGATAACTACCTAAAAAAAGGAGTAATTTACTTTAATTGTTTATCGTTGAAAAATAGAGAAATGAACATACTATTTTGTTCATTTCTCTTCACTTTTAGAACTATTCTTTATTATTTCATTGTCAATGTAGTTGTCCACGGACCATTCCATGCTCCATCAGAACCGTCCCAACCATAAGCGACATCGTAAGTTAAAGTTATGGTTTTGGTATCTGGATCAAAAGTACCTGAACCTTTTATACCATATACATCCGGATAGTCTGAATCACCAATCCACTGAGGATCAATTGTAACTATTTCATCACAACTAAATTTCATTATACAAGAGCCATCACCTTCTACCCAATTTTCACCCCAGTCATTAGGTACAAACCATGCCAGATTATATACTCTAAGTTCATTCAAGTTAGAAGTTTGCTCCATAGTAACTGTTGGACCATGTATATCGGGTACAGTTCCTGTATAATCTCCTTCCAATGCTGCCATATCATAAGGACAATACCTCTGCACCTCAATCTCCTTACTTACAGGATCTGATGTAATTCCCCCCATCGTGGTCTCGGTTACTGTAATAGTGGCAAATCCATCCGAAGGATATGCTCCAAATTCAAGCGTAGCAACGCGTGTATCTTCGCTAACACTTACAATAGTTGCTTCATCGGCACTCCAGCTCCAGGTTGATCCTCCCCTATGGTATCCGACTGTATATTCATTTGTAAAAGTTTGAGTAACAACCTCTGGCCCTACAATTTCGCCTAAAACTTTCGGCACAATTGCATTGTAATCGTAAGCTTCCTGGGCAGCTTCCATTGGCGGGGTTGTGCATGAATTCAACACAGCAACGACCGCTCCTATTATTAATGTGAAAAAAATGGTCTTTTTCATTTTATTCATTTTTTTGATTTTAATTATTCGATGAATCCGCTCATTGCAAAATGCAATTTATATGAACGACCATCAACATTTAATTCTATAATTAATTCCAGCCGCCGTTACTGTAATCAACTCCAGCAGTTCCAGTTCCCGGACCAAATGTGTAATATTCCATTTGCATTACCTCCAGTTGTGAGCCAGGAATTGGAAAATGAAGAATTGCTCCCGGCTGAAGCAGGTTTTCTTTCCTCATCTGGAAATACTGAATTCCCATACCTGTAAGCATCAGCTCAACAAAACGTTCATAGTGAACAGCTTCTGCAATCTGTGCTGCATTTGCAGGTAGATCAGGAAGATTTCCGCGTGTTACCCTGGCAGATGCATTCATTACATCGGCTGCTTCCTGCACTTTGTCTGTACGTAATGCCGATTCAGCAATCAGGTAATCATTCTCTGCTTTTCTAAAAACGGGCATTGGTTCCGTCCATGTTGAAATATAGGCATCGAGCCTTTTATAACGGTAGGAAGAAAAGTGGTAATATCCTCTTTCAGCCCTGAACGGACAAGAGCTCATGTATTCATAATCTGATTCTAAGCGAGCATCATCAGATGAGGCCTGACCATTATTAGGCAAATCACTAAACAAACCGGTGGATGGAAATTTAGACGGCATATTAGGATCCATCAGGTTTATGGTGTACATATCAACCTGAGCCCATCCCGGATAGATGCTATACGTCTGATACAGTGAATACCACTGGATATCATCGGCCAGGGGAGCAAAATCTTTTTGAATTCCGTTTTTGGCATAATTGTATACTTTGTTCCAGTCAGTGGCATTGTCTTCATCCTTATTTCTTGCACTGAAAACCATTAAGCGGGCCGCATAAGAACTTGCCAGTTCAGCAAACTCTGCACTGGTCCAGGGTTCACCAGGCAACCAGGATGAAGGAATGGAAAATGAATTGGAATTACTGATTTCTATACATTTATCGAGGCTTACCAAAGCAGCAGCAACCATATCAGAATAGGACGAAGATTCAATTTCCTGGGTTAAATCTGTTTCATGAGTAATAATAAATCCCTTATCATAAAGCAAACCCAGGTAACCTAAACTTAAACCTTGAGTAAAATAGGCTACCGCATTTACCAAAGGTGTCGACCCATCTTCCATTTCAACACCATTGTTTATCGTTTGCGACAACACATCGTTCGATTGAGACAGAACAGAATACAATGTATTGTAATAGTTTTCCGTAATTACGGCGTTTGAGTATGATGGTTTGTTATTAAAAACCAAACGTGGTTCGTTTCCGAAATCCTGCATACCAACGTTTCCCCACGAACAGGTACCTGCATCGGCGGTTGTCCACAACGCTAACCCCGGTCCTTCGTATTCCTGGTTAATCATAAACCAACGATTAATCAATCCACTAGCCACACCTTTAATGTCACCGGGATTTGAAAAAGCAGTATCGAAATCCGGATCGTTCATATTCTGAACTTCCAGATCTTCACAGGCTGTCATTGCAGTTACAGTGAGCAGCACAACTAAAATATATCTTATATTTTTCATCATCTATACTTTTAAATGTTTAAAACTTTAATTCAACCGAGGCTGAATATGATCTAAAATTAGGATAGCCCATAAAGTCATAAGCATAAATCTGAGTTCCATCGGTAGTACCAACTTCCGGGTCAAATCCTGAATAGTTAGTAAACGTCAGCAGGTTTCTTCCAATCAGAGAAATTTTAATTCCTTTCATAAAACCAAGAGAAAACTTATTCAAATCATTTTTACGAAGATTTAGCGAAAGAGATACCTCGCGCAATTTCACATAAGTACCGTCTTCAATCCAGAAATCATTGAAGTTATTTACATCATAGAATGCTTTGTAGTAATCAAGCGTTTTCTTTTCATTTCCAGGTTTACCTGCCTGATCCATCATACCATGACGGTCGTCGCGGGTTAGCCACTGAGCAGTTTTGTTATAAATATCGCCACCTTGCTTCCAGTCGAAAAGGAAGTAAAGAGAAAGACTTTTATACATAAAAGTGGAAGAGAATCCCATTTTGAAGTCAGGATTGGTGTCGCCGATTTTTACAAAGGCCAGGTTTCCTTCTTCATCCAGTTCTTTTATAGCCGCTTCGTCGATTGTTCCTTCGGTGCCCAGCGGAATTACAAATCCGTCAGCATTTAAAGTATAATCGCTTGCTGTACCACTCATATATTCAATCTGCCGGGCCAGTTCATCCATCGATCTCAGGAAGTGTGTTCCGTACATTACACCAAAAGTTTCTCCTTCGCGAATGTAGAATGCCTTATTGGCTTCCTGCCCCTGCGGACCGGTTTGATAGGGAGGCACACTCAATTCTGTAATTGTGTTCCGGCTTCTGTCAAACACAATATTAGCCGACCAGGCAAAGTTCGGGGTAGTAACAATTTTTGCGTTTAACGAAGCTTCAACTGTATTTGTTTCAAGCGTTCCTGCATTCACCCACTGGTTTCGCCAGCCATTGGCGTAAGAAGCCTGTGGCGCCTGCAAAAACTGGTCAGTTGTAGTACCATTTGCATAAACAGCACTAAAACTAAACCTCTGAAGAAAATCGACATCAAACCCAACTTCGAATTCGCTGGTATGTGATGGCTTCAGGTCTTTGTTGCCTTTAAAGTTTTTCTCAGCTACACCATTGCTCACTGTCATTACTTCGTATTGGGCCGAAAATGGCGGACGCTGACCGGCGGTTCCATAAGCTGCTCTTAGTTTCATTTCCTGAATTCCGGCAATTGAAACATCTTCAGTAATCCTCCAGGCTCCTGAAATACGGTAGTAAGGCTGCCATCTTTCGTTTTCACCAAAAAGTGAAGAACCATCGTAACGATACATACCATCAAAAATGTATTTGTCTTTATAGTCAAAATACAGGATTCCAAATATGTTATTGGCAACAATTTGAGATTGATAAGAGGTTGCCGATTTATTTCCCTTAATCGCATCAAAACTTGGAATACCTTTTACACCAAAGTCGTAACCCGTTGCAGAGAAGGTTCCATATTCCTCATTTTCATAAAGGTAACTGGCTTTTGCCCTCATGTTAATATCTCCAAAGTTTTTGGAATAAAACAGGTTGGCCTGTGCCCTTTCGGAGAAAAGCTTGGAATTATACTTGTAATACAATCCTTCAGAATAAAGAAATCCATATTCACCACTACCACGTTCGTATGTATCAAAAGGCTGGTATTCCGTATTTACACGTGTAGTATTTTCAAACGAATATTCTCCCCTGAATCTCAAATCACTTGTGATATCCCAGTTTAAAGAATATGCTCCAAGAAAACGGTCTCTCTGCAAATTGTCTTGTTTTTTCCAAAGGTTGTAAAGCGGATTTTCGGTAGTAGCCTGCCACGGGTCAGGAATAAATGCATAGGGCTGACCATCAGGGTTGGGTTGTTCAAGATTCACATCAGGAGCAGATAATAACAGGTTGAAGAAAACACCTCCGTTATATTTACTGTCACCTCCGGGATAATTCTGCTCAGCCTTCACAAACAGGTTACTGGCAGTCACCGACAATTTATCTGAAATTCTGTGATCGATGTTCATCCTGTAACTTTGCCTGTTGTAACTATCTGTTTCGAAAAGCACTCCACCATTTTCATAATTTTCAAAAGACACCATGAAATTTGTTTTCTCACTATTGTTCTGAACACTTACGTAATTGGTGTAGAAATCATTTCCGCTATAAAACAAATCCTGCTGATCATAATAGAGCGCATATGGATTATCCATATAATGATCAGCGGACAAAGTAGGTGCACCGGATAAATTTCCGTATCCGCCAGTGTATGTGTCAGGATAGGTAACCCCTGCAAATTTAGTATATTGGCTAAAACTTTGCCAGTCGGAAGCCAGTTCAAAAGCATGAGATTTCGAAACATCATATTTACTGGATACATCATTCACCCCATATTCATTACGAACGGTCACTACTGTTTCGTTCATACCCAGTGATTTACCACGTTTGGTAGTAACAACAATTACCCCGTTACCTGCCTGAGAACCATACAATGCAGAAGCTGATGCACCTTTAACAACTTCCATCGATTCAATATCGTCGACATTGATATCAGCCAGGGTTCCCTGCATTTGAACTCCGTCGACAATAATGAGCGGATTTTGACTTCCGGCAATTTGAGTGGCTCCCCTCACAAGCACAGTAGCCCCGGAACCTGGTTCACCGGTTGAGTTGGTAACTGTTACTCCGGCCATTTTCCCCTGCAATGCAGAGGCTGCCGATGAAGCAGGTACTTCTTTCAATTCAGTCTCACCTACTTTCCCCACCGAAACAGAAAGTTTTTTACGTGGTGTTTCTGAGGAAACTCCTGAAACCACAACTTCATCAATCCCGAATATATCAGGGTCCAGGCTGATTTCATAATTCGTTTGAGATGTGATTGGAACAGTTTTGGTTTTTAAACCAACAAATGATACAATTAATGCTCTTGCATCATCAGGAACCTGTAGAGTAAATTCACCATCCATGTTGGTAATAGTACCTAACGTTGTCCCCTGAACAACAACGGATGCTCCTGGCACCGTTGTTCCGTCTCCTGCATTTGTTACAACACCTGAGATTTCCCTTGTTTGTGCGTAAAGCAGTTGAACCCCCATAAAAAGCCCAACTGCTAAAAACAGCATGATTTTTTTCATAGAAATAGTTTTAAATTAACAATTAAACAGCATTATATTTTCAAGCATAAAAAGAAGAATTCCCCCAAATTCTCTCTCTAAAAACTATAATTTGTTATTAAATTATTTCCCCCGCAGTTATTTTGTAACATTAATTTATTAAATGTTAAAAAATATTAACGACAAATTTTATAAAAAGAATCGAATTAAAAAAATGATTGTCTAAAATATTTTATATTTTTTTTTTGAACATACATAAATAAAAAATCACTAAAAAAAGAATACTGTAAAAATAAAAATGTAAACCCTGAAACTAAAAAATGTTGATTTACAGTATTTTTAAAAGTGCAGTAAGGGAAGAGACGGTATAATAAACATTCTTCCCATATTTAACCGGGTATATTTTTTGTTGAATGCCGGAAAATGATGGATTGAAAAAAATGGCATCAATACCAAAATTTAACGCTCCCTTAACATCTGTCTCAAAACTGTCTCCAATAACAATACTATGCTGTTTGGGAGCATTTGCAGACTTTACGGCATATTCGAAAAATTCCCGATTGGGTTTTGGGGCCTTTATATCTTCTGAAATAAATATTTTCTCGAAATAATTTGAAAGGTTAGAAGATACAAGCTTTTTATGCTGCACTTCCTTAAATCCGTTTGTGACAATATACAAGCGACAGCCTTTCAATTTCAAATATTCCAACAGATCAATGGCACCTTCAATCAGTCTGTTTTGCCCGGGCATTTCCGATAAATACAGCGCATTCATTCTATTTGCATCAACGCCTGCAATTTTCATTTCATCAAAAGTATTTTGAAACCGCAATTTTTTAAGTTCGTTCTTAACAACTTTTTTCTGTCGGTAGGCTTCCCAAAGGTTTTTATTGTGAATGGAGTATACAGAAAAAAACTGACTGAATTTGATGCTTTGATTTTGAATCTTAAAATGATGAAAAGCAATCTGAAGAGCGTGGTATGAATTATTTTCAAAATCCCACAAAGTATTGTCCAAATCGAAAAAAATATGTGTGTATTTTTTGTTTCTCACTTTCATCGTACCAAACAGTTTTTTTAGTAGGAAACAGAAAAAGTATTTCCCACATACAAATTAATATCGATAGTTGATATTTTGGCACCAAACTGCCTGTTGATGGTTTTAATGAATTCGTTGGCAACATAAGCATTTCCCCGCTGATTGTAATGTAGCACATCGAGCGAATAAATGCTGTTCATTCCGTGCAATCCTTCAACCGGCACACCATTGAAATAAATGGATTTACCTGACAGCAAATCGCCTGCTGCATTTGTTTCCGAAACTTCTGCAATTATCTCTGCCAGTGAGTTTATATCGACTAATCCAATCCTCTCAGCGTTTTCTGCTGCTATTTCAGATATGACAGAATTAAAGGATGAAGTTCTCTCATCAATCAATTCAACATCCAGGGCAGTTAAATAATTTTTTTCAGAAAGCGGAATCACCGAACCGTAACCATTATCGACCATTTCATTTGTAAAATTATACAACACTATCTCGTCCGGTTGAATTTTTCGGATTTTTTCAAGTGGAGAGCCGTCCGGGTAGAAAGCATCAGAAAGCGAACTGTCAATTGCGACAAAAGACTGATCATGCGGATAATAACCATTGTCAAAGAATCCAATAAATGGTCGTTGTTGTTCAGGTGGAACTGAGCGGTTCCATTCCTGAACAGCATCGTTAAACTTTCGGTAATGCCCCATTGTCAATCCCAGTTTCTCATTTTCGAGAAAGAGTGAATTGTATTTTCTCATGTAGAAATAAGGCAGATTCTTTATCGAGATCAAATTTCCAACAATTATTTTGCATTCTGTATTTTGCAATAATTCATTTATTAATTTACCAAATCCGCTCCTGAACTGCTCAACTGAGGGAAGCGGACCAAAATGAGTTGAATAATTTTCCTGACCACCTGTTTGATTTATCGCTCCGTTTGCAGCAAACCCAATCACATCAGTCATTCCTATCCACACAACCGCAAAAGAGGGATTCTTTTTGGAGATTTCATCAAAGTAGGTGGATTTATCCGAAGTCGAAATTCGTTCGAAATAAGAATTTTCTGTCAGCCGGGAATCATCAATCTGAGTGGTTTTTAATCCGGGCACCGACAAATCACACAGCCTTGTTTTATCTCCCTGAAAAACTCCGGGCTTTGTACCGATGGTCAGTCTTCTCATTGGATTTTCCTGTTCTCTGCTTGTAAACTGGTACACCCACTTACCATAAATGTTCTGATTGTCTGATTCATAAAAATTATAACCGTTTTCAGAATCCACAATTGCCTGGTTGAATTCTTTACCTGAAAC
>DATFJO010000031.1:0-3470 GCA_035269145.1 Tangfeifania sp.
GGCCAGAGCGCCATTCCAATTGCTACCCCGTCAAACATTTTTGGCTGCGTGGCCCAGTCGGCATGACGAAACCAAAGTGAATAAAGCGCGCTGATTGCATCTGTTAGCGGAGTTTGCCGCATCGATATGGCCATCAGGTAATTTTCAGGGTAAACAACATGGTCGGTAACACCAAGCGGAGCAAGCCAGATATCGGCACCCGAATCAATAAACTTCTTCGCAGCGGCAATACTACCACGCACGTTCCACTCGGCACTCGGATTTCCTCCGCCATAGCCGGAACGGACAGAACCAAACATCGAAATAACTTTTTTTGCCTTTTTAAGCGCCTCCTGATCTTTGTCAATAACATCGCCGATATTATCCACCGGCCCTACAGTAAATAAAATTACCTCATCCGGATATTTATTCAGCGTTTCAATAATGAAATCGGCTGCAGGTTTCTTTTGTGGCTGAAGTTTATCAAAACCTTCAGCCCAAATCATTTGTGTAGAGCGGCCTTCGGGCTGGGTATCTTCGCCCACAACCGTGGGAGTGTGACGCCCCAGGTAAACCGGAATTTCTTCAAGCCCGGTTTCATACAACATTTTTGTTGCAACCTGTCCGCGACCCGGAGTATTTCCGTGATCCATACATAGCCCGAGAATTTCAAAATCTTCCTGGCTGCTCAATAGAAGGGCAACTGCAAACGCATCGTCGATGTCGCCCCCCAAATCACAGTCGAAAATTACTTTCTGTTTTTGTGCAGAAAGGCTTATCGCCAAAAATAAAATCGCTGCAGTAAAAATTAGTTGTTTCATTTATTATTCAGTTTTTGTAATTGTCTTTAATATACTCCAGCCACCACAAAATTCCGGGATCGCAATGACTGCCATCTCCTCCGGGATCACTGTTTGGCGGAATGCATTGCAGCCATGTGGAGGCAAAGATGTAGCCCATTCCGTTTTTCAAATGTTTGTCGGTGCGCTCGATTTGCTCCTGCTTTTTACCTTCAGTATAAACCCCAACATTGATATAATTGTAAACTCCTTTTTCTTTGCTGTAAGCACCCCAGTAATCTTTCATTGTTCCTTCACTCTGAATGTAAGGCATGTAAATTGGTTTTTCTGAAAAATGCAAAGCTAAATCAGCATTGGTGGGCGGATATCCGTTATTGTTGTACCCAATAATAATTTTGGAATCTGCCTTCTTCCCTGCCCCAATCATTTGCTCAATGTCGAAACCCTTCGCCCTGTAAGCCATTCCTTCATTATCCGGGTCGACAAAAACATTGCAGTAATCGTTTTCCGACAACCATTTAATTGTATTGGCAACGGCTGTATTTGCCTCCTGCTGGGTCCAGTGTTCCCATTTACCTTTTGAGGTTCCCCAGTAAAGGCATCCCACCAAAACAACCATGCCCCGCTGATCGCAGGCTTCAATAATTTTTGCCATTCGTTTTGCATATACCTGATTCAACGAAGCATCGGCATTGTATCCTTTTACATCGCCAAAACGGGAGCCCATAAAGAATACGCTCACTGTATTCACCCCATACGATTGGTATAAATCGAAGTGATCAATCAGGTTTTGGGTAGTTTCATCTGAAATCAAAGCATTGGAGCACCGCAGTCCGATAACCAGGAATTCCTTTTCATTCAGAAAAGTTTTATCTTCTTGCACCCGGAACACATGATCGCCGGAATGAGACTTACCGCCGGCAAAAATCAGGATAAAAAGTAAAAAAAAGTATTTCAGTTTCATTTCAGGTTTAAATTGGTTTTTTCAGTAAAAATAAATTAAAATTCCCAGCAATTATAAGTCCGGCATAGATTTTAAATTTACAAATTCAACTGTCAATCGGGCATCAATTCCCTCAGTTTTTTCTCTTGTTCGGTGCTCCAGTAGCCACAATTCAGGTTGATAAAGACCGAAGTATACGGAAGCGTAAAATTGGTTTTCAACACCAAAACATGAAACGTTTCGGCGGCATCATCAATTCGGGCAATCATCTCTTCGTGAAGCACTTTTTCAACTTTCTCGGCTTTCAGAAGCGAATGTAGTTGTTTCCGGTAATTTTCAATGCCCGAAGCTTCTTTATCCGGCACAAAATCAAGTTCCCTGTCAAGGTAAATTTCCGGAAAAACATGCGGTGCAGCTTTCACCTTGTTCAGCACTTCTTTTACAACATCCATGTGTTTCGCGCCGGTTACCACAGTTTTTATTGCAGGGTTACTTTGGTAAGGATATGCTGCATCAACTATCAAAATCCAGTTACGGTGACCGTGTAGTTGCAACTGGTTGTTCAAAGCCTCTTTCCAGTTGGAGTTAATCGATTGGCTGTTTGCTGACATAGAAAATGCAATTAGTAAGACTAGTAAATAAAACGATTTTTTGAATTGAAAAGGTTTCATTTTTACAATTTAGTTTGAATAATTGAAAATACGAAAAAATCCGGATTCGAGAAGTTGACTTTTCATTTAAAGTTTTTGCTTGTTATGAATTTTTCATCAATGCATCGATTAAGCAAATTATAAATGAAATGGCACAAAACTGCGCCTCTTATTCATCTTTAAAAGATACTCACCAAATTAATGTTGGTTTTAAACGTACGTTTTTTCAACTTTAGAGTTGATGTTTAATCTCATTTTTACAGATGAAAACAGGAAAATCAAGTCTCGTTGCAACCCGAACTCAAATGGAGTGGATGTTTTGCCGTTAAAAACAGAACGTTTATCCCGGGACTAAAAAATTGCCAGAAATGGTTGCGAGATTGTAATTTTCACGTATTACTACTGTACAAATGCCTCTTCACCTTGAATTTCTTCTACAACTTTTATTGCTTTTAGTACCTCGTCTTTGCTGCCACGTATTAAAAGCGTAACTGCTCCTTCGGCTCCTCCAACACCACCCGATGCCATGTGTATGGCTTCAATATTGGCAAATTGTTTTATGGCTTCAATTTCGGTAAATAACTCACCTTTAATACTCCAAACATACGGGGCCTTTTTTCCCACCTGTTCATGCGGAACTTTACTCAGTCCGCTAAGTAATTCAATGTCCTGACTCGATTCTTTTTCCAAACCTACCGGAATTATCAGGCGAAGATTGTTTTCTTTAATAGCAGGTATAATGTTACCTGTTGTTCCTCCGGTTGGATGACCAATTAAAACACCAGCCTGCCCCTTTTCGTAGTTAATAATATTTGCTCCTTTTAAAATAATGTCTCCCTCTTTCATTTCTTTCAGAATTTCCTGATAGGATGAATCCTGGACAACACCATTTTTAAAAACAACTTCTTTTCTATTTTTACTTCGGTCGAGTTCAGCTCTTCCATCTGCAGGCAAAATGTGCCCCAACACGTATTCTCCTGCAATCAGGTTATCATTTAAAAACTCTTCGGCAACATAGGTATTGGTTGTACCTTTAGTAATAAGCAAATATCCATTTTGTAATTTTTCCTGAATCGGGGGGTAGATTCTTAGTCCTTT
>DATFJO010000032.1:0-5707 GCA_035269145.1 Tangfeifania sp.
ATTTCAGGCCGTGATAACCTTCGGAAGGTTCAGTAAATCCGGGAAATTTGCCGTTACCCCAGTTGTATTTTCCTGAATCGACAATTACGCCGCCAATGCTGGTTCCGTGGCCGCCAATCCATTTTGTGGCCGATTCAACTACTATTGTTGCGCCATAATCGATAGGACGGAACAGGTAACCGCCGGCTGCAAAAGTATTATCGACAATCAGTGGCAGATCGTGTTTTTTTGCCAGGTTGCCAAAAGCTTCAAAATCGGGAACCACAAACCCCGGGTTGCCAATTGTTTCCAAATAAATCGCTTTTGTATTTTCATCGATTCTTTTTTCAAAATTTTCGATGTCGAGGTTTTCGGCAAACCGTGCCTCTATTCCCAGCCGTTTAAACGAAACTTTAAACTGATTGTAGGAACCGCCGTACAAATACGGTGAGGTCACAAAATTATCGCCGCTTTCCAGCAGGGTATTAAACACCAAAAACTGTGCGGCGTGGCCCGATGCCACAGCAAGTCCGGCAACTCCCCCTTCGAGGGCTGCAATTCGTTGTTCAAACACATCCGAAGTCGGATTCATAATCCGGGTGTAGATATTTCCAAACTCCTTCAACGCAAAAAGATTGGCCGCATGGTCGGCATCGTTGAATTCGTAAGAAGTTGTTTGGTAAATAGGTACTGCCCGCGAATGAGTTGTTGGATCGGGCTGTTGGCCTGCATGTAACTGCAGTGTTTCAAATTTTAAATTTTTTGTTGTCATTTTAACTTATTTTTTTGGGTAAGAAATCATTTTTTAAAAAATGCGTCATAAATCTCACGTACACTTTTTTCTTTATCGCTGCTTTGAACAACGAGGTAACTTACCAGGTCGGATGCACCGGAACCGCTGAGCAACACATTAATTTCGCCTTGCGAAACAGCATTAAAAATACGGGCAGAAACCCCGTAATTCTGTTGCATGCCATGCCCTACAATCCCGATTAACGAAACATCTTTCACTACCGAAATTTCTTTTACCGAACTAAAACCGGGTTGTTTCATAATTTCCAGCGCTTTATCTGCCGCCTCTTTTTCAAGAATCAGGTTAATGGAAACCTGTGAGGTAATAACCGATTTAATATTGATTCCGGCCTTGTTCAATCCCGAAGTAACTTTTGCCAAAATACCTGGCTTCAATCCCACACCGGGGCCGTTTAAGCGCAGCAACGAAATATCGTCGGTGCAGGCCACGCTTTTCACAATCTGCCCTTCAACAAATGTTTCGGTATTAATGATGGTATCCACCGTGCCTTTGGCAGTTGAAGTGTTAAGAATCTCAATCGGAATATGATCTTCCTCCAGCGGTTCCACCGTACGCGGGTGAAAAGAATAATGCTCAAAATAAGCCAGTTCGCTTGCCTCGGAATAGGTAAGCCGGTCAATTCGGGGAGGTGCTGAAACAATTTCCGGATCAGCCCGGAGAAAATCATAATCCAATCCCCACAATTCCAGTTTTGGAATTTGCAACGACCGGGTTAAAAAAGCAGCGGTGTAATCGGCTGCCGTTTTTCCGGCCCGGGCAAATTTACCGAAACTGGTAATCCCATAGGAACCGGGAATCAGATAAATACCAGAATCGAGAGATTTCAGCTTATCGGCATTTACCGATAAAAAAGTAGCATTTCCGTAATCGGGTGTCACCAGAAATTTAAAATCCTCGGGCCAAACAATATTAACGTCAACCCCGGCATTTTTAAATTGCGCCTGCAAAATTTCAACCGTCAGTTTTTCACTGAAACTTTTTACCTGGTCGCCAAGTGCTTCCGAATAATCACCAATAAGTGCAATTCCTTTGATAATATTGCTGTACTGTTCCACCAGTTTCAGGTAATCTCCGGAAGGCGCTTTAGCGGTAAGTTCAAGGTAAATTTCTTCAAATTTGTTGACCGAATTATTAACCTTCGTTTCAAAAACCTGGCTGATGTTTCTTTCAACAGCCGCAAGAATTTCAGGAACCGCTGAAGTCACAATAAAATTTCGCCCGTTGAAACGATTTAAATAACTGATTAAATTTTGAACCGATGAAGCATCGCTTACATTGCTGCCACCGAATCGAATAACTTTATCCGACATAGAAAAAAATGTAAATAAGTGAATTTTGATTTATCGAACGCTCAACTATATGTGCCTCCAGTCAATGGTTTTCCACTGAATGAAGGCTAGCGCATAAACATAGAAACCGACGGCAGCATGAACCCATTGGCACTGGCTGAAGCCATTGCCTGAGAAGAATTATTTTGAAATGATGAATTCATTTTTACCGATTTTGTCTGTCGCAAATATAAATTGATTTTTCAAAAATCCAAACTTATTTGGAATGAGTTTAGATAAAGATAACATTGGAAAAGGCAATCTGAGTACCGATGCCTTCTCCTTTCGTAATAATTAAAACTTTATTTATCGGCTATTTTCTTCTCAGCATCACCATTGTAGCACCGTAACCATATTCTTTAAACGAGGCATCCTGAAACCTGTATTTTGGAAATTTTGATTTAAGCAACCTCGCTACTTCCTGTTTTAAAACGCCCTGGCCTACTCCGTGGATAAACACAATGCGTTTTGCCTGCGACTGGATGGCCGAATGCATTTCACTTTTCACTTTATCCAACTGGATATCCATAATTTCCTTGTTGCTCAAACCTGCCGGATTATCGAGCAGTTCACTGATATGCAGGTCGACTTCAATTATTTCATCGTCGCGTCGGCGCTGTGGTTTTTGTTCTGCCGGTTTTTGTTCTTTGGCTTTTACCACCTTTTGGAAATCATCGTCGGTAAGCTTATTTATTTCAGTATTCAAGAGGTTCTCTGTAATCTGAAATACCATAGCGTTGTGGTCGAAAAACTGATTGGAATGGAAACTTTTTTCCTTGTAAAACTTCACCGGATTCACCTTAAATTTTTTCGTTACCGGCTCACGTTTTTCTTTATCTTCCTCTTTAAAAAAGATAACATTGAAAAAATACTCCGGCAAATCACTGATATCTGTTTCGCCAATACTTTCAAGTAGTTTTTTTGAGTTGGGCTGAACTGTTCCGAATTCAACAGTAGAAAAAACGTCGTCCGTAAAATGTGCATAATGAAACAGCACCGTAAAATTGCTGTCGTTTATTAGGTAAAGAGCAATTTCGCCCGCAAGCGGATTTTTATTATCCGACGGAACAAAACAAAAATAGAAATCGGGCGAATCTTTTCCTGCAATAATTTCTCCGGATTCCTCCTCCGGTATTTCATCTGTTTGTTCTTCTTCAATTTGCGGCGCCGCTACTCTTTCTCTTTTATTCAAATCAGGGTCGCTCACATTTAACAGTTGCGACACCGGATACGGAATTTCGAATCCATCCTGATTTTCCACATTTACCATATTTTTACCGATAAAACCGGTAACTGTTCCTCCTCCAACGTCATTCAGAAATTTTACCGTATCTCCTATTTTTATCATATCCTCAAATTTTTCACAAAAGTACTATATTTGTAACTAATCAGTTCATATTCGTGGTGAATGTTGAAAGAGATAAAAAATAACCCCGGCCTTCAGGCTAGGGTATTGGTGAAGCGGCAGAGAATTGAGATTTTTGAAAAATTTGTAAAATACAAAATACAAATTTTTCAAAAATCTCAGGTCAGCAGTAAACCAGTAAATTTGTCCCCAGCCTAAAGGCCGGGGCTATTTTTGTTACTTCTAATCATCAAAAAACAAAAAATATAAAAGAATTGACAGAATATCAAAATATAAAAATCAGCGATTTCAATTATCAGTTACCTGACGAAAAAATTGCAAAGCATCCCTTAAAAGAACGCGACCAGTCGAAATTGCTGTTTTGGAATAACGGGCATATTGAAAAAAATGTTTTCAGAAATATTGATTTATACCTGCCAGGTAATTCCCTCCTTGTTTTTAATAATACACGGGTGATTCATGCCCGCCTGTTTTTCAGAAAAGAAACCGGTGCAAAAATTGAAGTATTCTGCCTCGAACCAATGGCACCTTCCGATCACCTGCTTGCATTTCAGGAAAAAGAAAAAGTGACCTGGAAATGCATGGTGGGAAATTCAAAAAAATGGAAAGAGGGAGAATTGCACCGGGAGTTTGAAATTGCGGGAAAACCTGTCATTTTAAAAGCCATAAAAACTGGGAAAGAAAACAATTCGTTTTTTATTGAATTTAGTTGGAATGGTGGATTTACATTTGCCGATATTATTGAAAAAGCAGGAGTTCTGCCTATTCCTCCATACCTTAACCGCGAAACAGAGCCGGAAGATGAATTGACTTACCAAACCGTGTATGCAAAAAACAACGGATCAGTGGCTGCTCCCACAGCGGGTTTGCATTTTACTGAGAACGTGTTGAAAAACCTTGCTGAAAAAAACATTGAGACTGCCGAAATTACACTGCATGTGGGG
Organism: Tangfeifania sp.; assembly: GCA_035269145.1. Classification (GTDB taxonomy): domain Bacteria; phylum Bacteroidota; class Bacteroidia; order Bacteroidales; family Prolixibacteraceae; genus Tangfeifania. The sequence continues at coordinate 4,432 of DATFJO010000032.1, forward strand.
GCCGGTACATTTCAGCCTGTAAAATCGGAAACAATAGCCGGTCATATCATGCACCACGAGCAGGTGCTGATTCCCAAAAAATTCATTGAAAAACTGGCCGCACATTCCGGGAAAACGATTGCCGTGGGTACCACTTCGGTGCGCTCGCTCGAAAGTTTGTACTGGTTGGGTCTGAAACTCGAAAATGGTGAAAAGTTGACGGGCATTCCGGTTATCAACCAATGGGAACCTTATGAAAGCGAGGCGACAGTTTCCGTTGAGAAAAGCCTGCAAAATATCCTGGGCTATTTAAATGAAAATAACCTGGAAACACTCCGTTTTTCAACCCAGATAATCATTGTTCCGGGCTACGATTTCAAAATTGTTGAAGGAATGATAACCAATTTTCACCAGCCGCAAAGCACTTTATTGCTGCTTATAGGTGCGATTTTGGGCAACGAATGGAAACGGGTTTACCGGTTTGCACTTGAAAACGACTTTCGGTTTTTGAGCTATGGCGACAGCAATTTATACCTGAAATAATTTTTTAAGGACCGAACTGTATTTTTTGGTTAACTCCATCGTGCTTCAGTTTTATATCTGACCAGTTTTTGCCATCTTTGGTTTTTAAACAGGAAACACCATGAAGAAATTATCAAAACTGCAACCACAGCCACTTTTTAACTATTTCGAAGACATTTGCCAGGTTCCGCGGCCATCGAAAAAAGAAGAAAAAATCAGAGAATTTCTACTCGGTTTTGCCGCCAACAATAACCTTCCGGCCAAAACCGACAGTGCCGGAAATGTGCTGATTTCGAAGCCGCCGGTGCCGGGCAGGGAAAAGGCCCCGACGGTAATTTTGCAAACCCACATGGATATGGTTTGCGAAAAAAACAGCGACAAGGAGTTCGATTTCGAAAACGACCCGATTGAGCCTGTAATTGTTGACAACTGGGTGAAAGCAAATGGAACCACGCTGGGAGCAGATTGCGGAATTGGCATTGCCGCGCAGATGGCTGTGCTTGCTTCAACCGATATTAATCATGGCCCTGTGGAATGCCTGATTACAGTTGATGAAGAAACCGGTTTGACCGGTGCGTTTGCCCTGGAAAAAAATTTCATGACTGGCTCGGTTTTGCTAAACCTCGATTCGGAAGATGAAGGCGAAATATTTATCGGTTGTGCCGGTGGAATCGACACACTTGCATTTTTCAATTTTAAACGGGAGGGAATTCCTGAGAAACACGCTGCTTTCAAAATTAAAGTTTATGGCTTACAGGGCGGCCATTCAGGCGAT
>DATFJO010000033.1:0-6455 GCA_035269145.1 Tangfeifania sp.
TGTTTATGCCCAAGCCTCAAATGATGAATGTCTAAATCAAATAAATACAGTAATTGAGTTATATCCGGAAATGAAAGAATGGTTAGATTTTAGAAAAGAATATAACACACTTGGAATGAGAATCAATAAATTCATTCAATACGTAGAAAATAGTTGGAAAACATAAACAACCAGTAACCAGAAACATGTAACAAGCAACCAGGTTATGAAAATCGTTATCATAAAATACAACGCAGGAAATATCGAGTCAGTGAATAATGCACTGAACCGGCTGAGCGTAAATGCGGAAATAACAGCCGACCCTGAAAAAATCAGAAAGGCTGACAAGGTTATTTTTCCGGGAGTGGGCGAAGCAAGTACCACAATGAATTACCTCAGAAAACATCACCTCGATGAATTAATCGTCTCGCTGAAACAGCCGGTTTTGGGAATTTGCCTGGGGCTTCAACTGATGTGTTCGCATTCTGAAGAGGGCGATACCAAATGTCTCGGAATTTTTGATGAAAAAGTGAAACGTTTTATTCCCAACCCGGGCGAAGAATACAAAACAAAAGTTCCGCACATGGGCTGGAATGCTATTTCCGGCTTAAAAAGCAAATTATTTACAGAGGCACAGGAAAACCAGTATGTTTACTTTGTCCATTCATTTTATGCAGGTTTGGGTGAACACACAGCCGCCACCTGCAATTACATCGTTCCATTCAGCGCGGCACTTCAAAAAGATAATTTTTATGCCACCCAGTTTCACCCCGAAAAAAGCGGGTCTGTTGGAGCTGGAATCTTAAAAAACTTTTTAAACCTTTAATTCGTACACTTGAATCTCATGGATAAAATAACCATCATAAAAGTAGGCGGGAAAGTTGTAGAAGATTCTGAATCGATGAATGCACTGCTTGAGCAATTCACCCGAATTTCGAGCCATAAAATACTGGTGCACGGCGGTGGGCGGACAGCTACCGAAATGGCTGCAAAACTTGGCATTGAAAATCAACTAATTGATGGCCGGCGCATCACCGGAAAATCGATGCTCGAAGTAGTTACTATGGTTTATGGCGGCCTGGTAAATAAAAAAATTGTAGCCGGATTGCAGGCACGTGGTTGCAATGCCATAGGCTTAACAGGAGCCGATTTAAACCTTATCAGCGCGGTTAAACGTCCAGTTGGGGAAATCGATTACGGCTTTGTAGGGGATATCGATGATGTAAACAGCCGCGAAATCAGGATGCTGATTGACGAAAACGTAGTTCCCGTTGTAGCTCCACTCACCCACGACGGCAAAGGAAACCTCCTGAATACCAACGCAGATACCATTGCATCGGAACTTGCCAGCGAACTTTCAAATCATTTTAATGTATTCCTGTTTTATTGTTTCGACAAAAAAGGCGTTCTGGAAAATCCGGCGGATGATAGCAGCGTAATATATGAACTGAATACTGAAAAATACAGCCAGCTTAAACTTGCCGGCACAATCAGTACAGGAATGATACCAAAACTCGACAACGGTTTCAGGGCCAAACGGAGTGGTGTTAAGGAAGTTCTTATTACCAACACTGAAAATATTTCCACCGGTCGTGGCACACGTTTGATATAAACATCTATCACAGAAAAAAGCTGACATATCTCAAATCGGTCAAAAAAAAGAGTATCTTTGGCAAAATTCAGATTTGAGAATTTGCGCATTTATTTACTAATTCCACAATTCCACCCCCGGCTATTAGTTATCACTGCACTTTTTTTTAAATCCGGTTTAAAGTTTTATAAGCTGAAATGAAAAATATAAACAAAAACTTCAGCAGCTAAAACGCAAAATTTTAAATATTTATTACAATGAACATTTATGTAGGAAACCTTGATTTCAAGGTAGAAGAAAACGACCTCCAGGAGGTATTTCAAGAGTACGGATCAGTAAGTTCAACTAAAATTATTACCGATAAATTTACCGGAAGAAGTAAAGGTTTTGGCTTTGTTGAAATGGATGATAATGAAGCAGCAAACAAAGCAATCAGCGAATTGAACGGGTCTCAGCTCGAAAACCGCGACATGGTGGTGAATGAAGCCAGACCAAGGAAAACAAATTATTAAACAGAAAAGTAAAAGAATTATGAATACCGGAAAAGTAAAATGGTACAACGAAACCAAAGGTTTTGGTTTCATTGAAACCGAAAACGGAGATGATATCTTTGTTCACCGCAGCGGGCTTACCAACTCATACGATGGTCTGGAACCAGAGCAGCAGGTGGAATATGAAACCAAAAGCGGAGATAAAGGACTTTTTGCAGTTAACGTTAAACCAACAAATTAAAACCCAATTTGAAACCATTTAATATTGGAGAATTAAAAATACCCGTTCCAGTCATTCAGGGCGGAATGGGTATTGGCATTTCTTTATCGGGGCTTGCATCCGCCGTGGCCAATAACGGTGGTGTCGGGGTTATTTCAACAGTAGGTATCGGATTTATCGATAAAGATAAAATCGGCAACCTGCGCAAACGGCACATCGATGCAATTCGCCAGGAAATCAGAAAAGCCAGAGAAAAAACCCAGGGAGTTTTGGGAGTTAACATCATGTCGGTAATTACCAATTTTTCCGACATGGTTAAAACTTCCATCGAAGAAGGAATCGACATTATTTTTTCAGGCGCCGGCCTGCCTCTTGATCTTCCAAAATATTTGGAAGAAGGAATAAAAACAAAACTGGCACCCATTGTTTCCTCAGCACGGGCAGCATCGCTAATCTGTACAAAATGGAAACAAAATTTTAATTACCTGCCCGATGCGCTCGTTGTTGAAGGCCCAAAAGCCGGAGGACACCTGGGATTCAAACCCAATGAAATTGAAAGCGAAAAAAACACCCTCGAAAATCTCGTTTCAGACGTGCTGAAAGTTGCCCGCGAAATGAAAGAAAAATACAACAAAGATATTCCGGTTATTGCTGCGGGCGGAATTTATTCGGGTGGCGATATGTTTAAAATAATGAAAAAGGGAGCCGCAGCTGTTCAGTTGGGAACCCGTTTTGTTGCAACTGACGAATGCGATGCTTCAGTTGAATTTAAAAATGCTTTTATTCAGGCCGGCGATAATGATATTGAAATTATTAAAAGTCCGGTAGGTATGCCGGGGCGTTCCATTTCAGGCACTTTTCTTCGTGAAGCTACTGAAGGAAAAAGAAAACCCGAAGTTTGCCTGTATAATTGCATAAAATCATGCAACCCCAAAACTACTTCGTTTTGCATTGCCAGTGCCTTGCTGGCTGCATACAGGGGAAACCTGGCCGATGGTTTTGTTTTTACGGGATCGAATGCCGCAAGAGTGAAACAGATCTCATCGGTAAAAAATGTTTTCAGAGATTTGCAGGACGAATACAAGGAAGAAGAAGAAAATAACAACTAATTATTTTTGAATGAGGCAACTAAAAATTACAAAACAAATAACGCAACGCAACGACGATACCATTAACCGGTATTTTAATGAAATAAATAAATACCCGTTGGTTACTGCCGAGGAAGAAGTAGAGTTGAGCGTTCGTATAAGGGCTGGAGATAACGAAGCCCTGAATAAGTTGGTCCAGGCCAACCTGCGTTTTGTAATTTCAGTAGCCAAACAATACCAAAACCAGGGACTTTCATTTTCCGATTTAATTAACGAAGGAAACCTGGGACTTGTAAAAGCTGCCAAAAGATTTGACGAAACCCGTGGATTCAAGTTTATTTCATACGCCGTCTGGTGGATTCGCCAGTCGATAATACAAGCTATTTCAGAACAAACACGAATTGTCAGACTTCCATTAAACAGGCTCTCGTCCATCAATAAAATTAAAAAAGCAATCCCCTATCTCGAGCAGGAATTTCAGCGGGAACCTACCGATACTGAAATTGCAGGGTTCCTCGATTTATCGGATGAAGAAGTTGAAATAGCCAACAAAATTAAGAAACGGCAGGTTTCATTCGATAAACCGCTGGCACTGGATGGCGATAACGACTTTAACCTTTATGATGTTGTTCAAACCGATGATTTGCCAACTCCCGACAACGGATTGATGGAGGATTCGGTAAAAATAAATGTAAAGCGGGCAATGCAAAAACTTTCAGAAAGAGAAGCAACCATACTCAAAATGTCATTCGGACTTTACAATTCACCCGTTTATTCGTTAAACGACATTGCCATGAAATACGACATGTCATCGGAAAGAGTCAGGCAAATCAAGCGAACCGGACTGTTTAAATTAAAGTCGCTGCTAAAAGAAAATTATGCTTTTTTGGAGTATTAAAACAAATCATATATATTAACAAAAATTTTTAAAGTATTTATATAATTATTTATGGGTAGATCGCAAGAATCTTTTAACAAAAAAGAAGTCAGAAACAAAAAAGAAAAAAAGAGGAAAGAGAAAGAAAAGAAAAGGCAAGCCAGAAAAGATGATAACAGCAAAGGTAACAGCCTTGATGATATGATTGCCTATGTTGACGAAAACGGAAACATCGTTGACACACCTCCCGATCCTGACAAAAAAACAGAAATTAAAGCCGAGGATATTCAAATAAGTGTTCCGGCCGGCGAAGAAGTGGAAATGGATCCTATCAGAAAAGGGACGGTTAATTACTTTAACGACTCCAAAGGATTTGGATTTATTGTTGACTCGGAAACAAAAGAGAGCATCTTTGTGCATGTCAACAATACCCTCGAGCAAATTAAAGAAGGGAACTACGTTAGCTTTGAAGTGGAACCGGGACCAAAAGGACCTGTTGCCGTTAACGTTCAGGTAGTCAGATAATTTCTTTTAATTTTCTGCCAATAATAAACAGCAAAGTCAGTTTATTCTGCCTGTGTTATTTCAGGTAACGAATCAAATTTATGATAATCGTAAGAACTACACTAACGATTATCATAGATGTGATTGGAATAAAAACTTTGCTGTTTTCTTTTTCAATCCGTATATCGCCCGGCAGTTTCCCAAACCAGTTAATCAATCCGGGTGCAAAATAAAGAATCAGCCCGATTCCAATCAATATTATTCCTCCAACAATAAACCAACGCGCCATATACAATATCTTTTTCTGAAAAATATAAAAAGAACGGATTTTGCAAAAAGACGGGTTCAAAAGATTAAAACAAATCTGAATGTGTGCCGGTTGCCATAAACAGCAAGGTGAGAGCTTCATCGTTTTGATCCCAAACGATCAGCCAGTCAGGCTTCAGGTGGCATTCCCACAAACCTGCGTACCGACCGGACAAAACATGTGCTTTGTACTTTGGTGGCAATTTGCCTTTTATTTGGAGAATTTTAATTGCATGTTCAAGTTCAGAAAGATTGTAACCTCTTTTTTTGCATCGTTTAACATCCTTTTTGAATCTGTTGGTAAACCGAATGGAATACATCATTGCAGACATTTGTCAATAAGGTCTTTTGCATTTTCAGCTTCAAAAACGCGTCCGTTTTTTATATCATCCAACGCTTCATCCATTCCTTTTTTTTTCTTGACCTCAGTAAAAGCAACCACTTCACTTAGCGATTCCAGAAGTGCCACCAGTTTTTTCCCAGACCTGGTTTTTTCGTTTATGGTAATATTATATGTTGCCATTATCTAATATTTTAATTACAAAAATAGCAAACTGAAAATAAAAAACCTCAATTGAGCGCAACCAATTGTATTTTAAAAGCAATCGGTGAATGATGAAAAAACGAATTGTGTTTATATTCTTTTTGTTGCGACAAGTTTAATAACCAATTTGAACGGATGAAATGAAATTCTAAACATCCGGCAGTTTCCAGGGAGCCCTGTAATGAGCTTTTACCATCTCGTTGGCTTCGGCATCGTTAATAAATTCCTGTTTTTCAGGATTCCAGAAAACCTTGCGGTTCAAACGGTAAGAAATATTTCCCAAATGGGCAAAGCGGGCAATGTGTGCGCCAATTTCAATATCGCAATTGGGTTTTTCCCTCGTTTTTATACATTCAAGAAAATTTTTAACGTGTAAATCAAGTCCCTGCCCGGTTCCTTTTTGGAGTGGCATACCTTCGAATCCGTCTTTGGCGCTGGTACTTGTTGTTTCGGGAATCACCTCCCAACCGCTCCGATCCACAACCAGTGTTCCGTATTCACCAACAAAGGCAACACCATGTCCGCGCTTTCCATATTGGGCGCCGTAAATTCCGATGGTATGATCCCAAAGCAATCCGAAATCCCCAAAATCATAAACCGCCATCATCGTGTCGGGCGTTTCCATGGCATCGTTGGGGAAAGCATACTTACCGCCCGTTGCCATCACCGATTTCGGGACATACTGATTCATTCCAAACAATGCATAATCGAGCAAATGAACACCCCAGTCAGCCATCAGGCCACCCGCATAATCCCAGTACCAACGGAATGTAAAATGAAACCTGTTTTTATTGAACGGGCGTTTGGGCGCCGGTCCCAGCCAGAAATCGTAATTCACACCTTCAGGAACTTCTG
>DATFJO010000034.1:0-2465 GCA_035269145.1 Tangfeifania sp.
CCCTTAGCTTATACTCATTCCAAATTATCATGTATACACCAAATAATTGCCGCATAAAACCCATTTTTTCTAATTTTGCCCGCTGTACTTTTTACCCAGCGAGCAAAAACATGCGCTCTGTTACCGCTCAACTCAGATACACGGCTTTTCCGTAAAATGTAACTGAGGAGGCGGAGCTGTATCCAGCGGAGCCTCAGGCGGATTCAGTGAGACTCATTTTTCAAGAGCGTAGCAAATTGAAAATTGTGAGTCGAATTAATCCCGATAGCGAATTTATCCCTATGGGAGCGTTTCGGTGGTTCAGTGACACCCAACTTTTTAAAGTGCAACGCATTAAAAGTTGCAGGAGGAACTAATCCCGATAACAATAAAAGTTTAATCAACATCGGGGGAGAAAAGTAAATGCCCGTCCTGCACAAAGACATCCGCCTGTCAGCCGAATTCATATTCAATTTTTTTCTACCTTTGGTTTATGCGTTTAAGTCAATTTCAAATAGATACAATAAATCATCTTGCTCAAAAATATTTCGGACAGGAAACCACGGTTTACCTGTTTGGTTCCAGAACCGATGATTATCAGAAAGGTGGTGATATCGACCTGATGATACACAACGACAATGAAACAGCGCTAACCATCGAATCAAAAATTCACTTTCTCGCAGCGCTCAAAACTAAAATTGGTGACCGGAAAATCGATGTGGTTTTTGATAAAGCCAGTACCAGGCAAAAGAAAAGTTTTTACCGCACTTTAAATCATCATAAAGTAGAATTGTAACCAACAAATGATGTTCTCACAATGCAGAAACAATTCGAAAACAAAGACAAATTGAATGAAGCGATTCAGCTCTGTAAAATTCATAATGAGCGAATGAATTTTGCCTGGGGAAAAATAAAAAACCATTTTCCACTCGACAAAGAAACATATTTACGGCTCGAACCTGAAGAACTGAGCTTTTTCGACCAGCTTATTTTCCGTTTCTCAAAACTGCAGGACAGCATGGGAGGAAAATTGTTCCCTGCAATACTTGAAAACCTTGGCGAAGAAGTCAAAAGATTGCCTTTCATCGACCAGTTAACGAAACTCGAAAAATTCAATATCATTAACAGTGCCGATGAATGGATGTTGCTCCGCGAAACAAGAAACATTGTAACCCACGAGTATCCGTTTGTTACCGATGAGGTAGTTGAAGGGTTAAACCTGTTAAGCAAACATACCCGGTTAATCAGTGATATATGGAATAGCCTGCAAACTTTCATCAAATCACGGTTCAATACCTAATCCATGCATCCTCCCAAAATCCCGATGCAATCGGGATAAGCGCGCAGGCCGGCCAAAGAAGCCCCTGTCCGACTAATTCATCCAGGCGGGCGAGCCGGCGTTGGCAAGACAAAAAGAAGTTGACAGTGCTCAGTCTCAGTTTGCAGTTTCCTGCACATAGAAACTCAACTGCTAAACAAAAAAAGAAAAGTTGTACAAAGCAACAAACATAATATCATCAGCCCGATAGCGCAGCGTATCGAAAAAGCCAGCAGCTAAATTGGAACCATTTTCAATATTCAGAGATTAAAACTAACTTTGCTCTGATTGCTACATTCATTTAAAATGACGAAAATGAAAACTTTAAAATATATCGTTTACAAAGAAGACAAGTATTACGTTTCACAGTGTCTGAATGTTGATGTTTCAAGTTTTGGGAATACAATTCAGGAAGCCATTGACAACTTAAATGAAGCGCTTGCACTCTATTTTGATGAACCAGATTCGAATATAGAGTTACCGGTTATTAACGAAACCCTTCTCGGAGAAACTTCAATCAATGTCTAAGCTACCGTCGTCAAAGCAGATTGCAAAAACACTGACAGACAATGGGTTTTATTTTGTTTCTCAACGTGGAAGTCATGCAAAGTATAAGAAAGGAAACAGAACAGTGATTGTGCCTTCACCGAAGAAAGAAATTCCTTTGGGTACATTTCGTTCAATAATCAGGCAATCAGGATTAACCAAAGAAAATTTTGATTTTTAATAATTAGCAATAAACAAGCTAATGGCTGGAAATTCACAGCTTCTCTTTCATGCGGGACATTTCGGTCTGCACCTACAAGTTGTTTTCCGGTTACCGGGTTTCATTAGGCGAAAAAGGAGCTTCTGCCGTCGCTCTTTTTCACCAACTCAACCAGCGGCAACCACTGCAACAAGTTCAGTGACACCCGGATTTTATGAACATAGTGATATGAAATCCGATGGTGGAACTAATCCCGATATTACTTCGGTGGTTCAGTAACACCCAACTTTCAGGAACGAAGTAAACTGAAAGATGATGGTGGAACTCCCGTCCGAACGGTGTCAGCCGGGCGGAAATCCCGATAGCAGAGCGTATCGGGGAAGCACGCAGCCCTTGCTATCCCTGGCCAAAAACTTATTTATACCATTTCTTTCCCCATTCAGGGGGAAATGTCAGAGTAAG
>DATFJO010000035.1:0-2047 GCA_035269145.1 Tangfeifania sp.
AAACTGAAATCGCTCAGAAATCCTGAAAATACATTTTTGGTGCTCTGCCCCAATTCAAATCTGTACATTGAAAATCGGTTGCCTGATGTTACGCTTTTCAGAAAAAATAACCTTAATATTTGCCTTGGAACCGACAGCCTGGCCTCAAATTCACGCTTATCAGTTTTAAATGAAATGATTACGCTTCAGCAATATTTTCCGGAAATTTCTTTGGAAGAAATGATAAAATGGGCAACTTTCAACGGGGCACGTGCACTTCAAACTAAAAGCCGGTTCGGTAGTTTTGAAACAGGGAAAAAACCGGGCGTTAATTTAATTACCGGCGCCGATTTAAAAAACCTGAAGCTGACTTCGAAATGTAAAGTGAAAAAATTGGGTTAAAACTTTCTATCTTTGCCCTCCGAAAATAATTATGGCTACATTTCTTTTTGATAAAATCATTTTTGGCCCGGTAAAAAGCCGGCGGCTGGGAGTTTCGCTGGGTGTTAATCTTTTACCGACAAATGTAAAAGTTTGTTCGTTTGATTGCATTTACTGCGAATGCGGACTCACTCCCAAAAAAAGCAAGGAAAAAGGAACGCTTCCCACCCGTGAAGAAGTACGGCAAAAACTGGAAGAAAAACTGCAGGAAATGGCCAGCCGGAATCAGTTGCCGGACGTGATTACATTTGCCGGAAACGGCGAGCCGACATTGCACCGCGAATTTGCAGGTATTATTGACGACACCATTGAATTGCGAAACCAATGGGCACCGGAGGCCCGGATTGCTGTTTTGTCGAATGCCGGCATGTTGCATAAGGAGGATGTTTTTACCGCATTATTAAAGGTGGAAGACAATATCCAGAAACTCGACTCTGCGTACCCCGAAACTGTGGAACTGCTTGATTGCCCGCGGGGAAATTTCAGCCTTGAAAAGGTGGTGGGACAACTGAAAAAATTCGAAGGGAATGTTATCATTCAAACCATGTTTGTGAGGGGCTCTTTCAAAGGAAAGTTAATTGACAACACCACTGAAAAAGAAGTTTGGGCATGGATTGAATTGCTAAAAATCATCAAACCCTCGCAGGTGATGATTTACACCATCGCCCGCGATACGCCCATCGATACGCTTGAAAAAATTCCGTTGGAAAAATTAAATGAAATTGCCGGCCGGGTTGAAAAAGCCGGATTCAAGGTACAGGTTTCAGCGTGATATTTCGAGCATGCGCTGAATAGGAACCTGTGCTTTTTTAATTACATCTTCAGGCAACGTAACCTCGGGCTGTTCGTGTTTCAAACAGATATACAATTTCTGCAGACTGTTCAGTTTCATATAGGTACAATCGTTACAGCCACATGTTGAGTCGATTGAAGGAGCCGGGATAAAAATCTTTTCAGGGGCCTCTTTTTTCATCTGGTGCAAAATTCCGCTTTCGGTGGCCACAATAAATTTTTTCGCATCGCTGCTTTTCACGTAATTCAAAAGTGAAGTAGTTGAACCAATGTGTTTTGCCAGCAAAAGGACCGGCTTTTCGCATTCGGGATGCGCAATAAACTCAGCATCAGGATACTGATCCATCAGTTCGATAATTTTTTCGAGCGAATATTGTTCGTGCACCATGCAGGCTCCGTCCCACAATACCATATCGCGGCCGGTAATGCTGTTGATATAATTTCCGAGGTTTTTATCGGGACCAAAAATCAGTTTTTGATCTTCCGGAAAACTATCCACAATTTTTTTGGCATTTGCCGATGTGCAAACAATATCTGACATGGTTTTCAGTGCGGCGGTGGCGTTTACGTAAGTAATTACTTTGTAGTTGGGATATTTGGCAACAAATTCTGCAAATTTATCGGCCGGCGCCGATTCAGCTAGCGAGCAGCCAGCCTTCAAATCGGGCAGAATTACTTTTTTGTGAGGATTTATAATTTTTGCGGTTTCGGCCATAAAATGCACGCCCACAAAAACAATCATTTCAGCATCGGTATTTGCCGCTGCCTGCGCCAAACCGAGGCTATCGCCCACATAATCGGCTATATCCTGAAGTTCACCCTCCACATAAAAATG
>DATFJO010000036.1:0-2609 GCA_035269145.1 Tangfeifania sp.
CTGCTTGCTGATTTTTATATCAGGGCATTTACCCAATTGAAGTACAGCCCGATAAGTTTTGTAAGCGCGAAACTTGCAAATGCATTAAACCTTGATAAAAAACCAATTGCAAAGGCTCAGAAAATTTTTGCTGCGCGCCTCGGGTTTGTAATGACGCTTGCGATTTCAATATTGCTTTATTATAACCTGGTAACAGCAGCCATTGTAATTGGCGGAATACTGGTGTTTTTTGCCACCCTGGAATTTGCACTGGCCATTTGTGTGGGTTGTATTATCTACACTTATTTGGTTCTGCCGTTTTTCAGGTAAGCTGCCTATTCTGATTTTTGCTCCAGCGGATTTATTACTTCTATTTTTTTATTCAGAATAAAGTAATGCACCGAAGAATCGGGAACTGCAATGGGCATGTTTGAATGAAATTTACCCTTCGCAACCGGCATTCGGGAGGAAAAATAGGTGGTATTATCATTCAGCAAACGGTTCTGCGTTTTCTTTTCATTTTTCCTGATTTCCGGTAACGGATACGAAAAATCAAATTTCAACGAAGGAATTTCTTTTTGAAATTCAGGCGAGATATTGAATGAATACGGAAGTTTCTTCATCTCCAATTGTTCCGAAAAATAGTTGTCGGGCAACAATTTTTGGGTGTTCTTCTCCTGTCCAAAAGAGTAAAGTGAAACACTTAAAAGCAATGCAAAAATTATTATTTTCATAATTGAGTTGTTTTTAATCTGTTCAAAACCTGTTCCTTTCTTCTACGCGAAACCGCCACCTCATCGCCGTTGGAGAGCCGCAACATTCCGCCACCGGATTTTATATACGCAACAACATGGCTGAGGTTTACCAAATGTGCTTTGTGAACACGGATAAATGAATATTCCTGCAAAAGTTCTTCAAACTCCACCAGCGTTTTGGCGACCAGCAGGTGTCTGTTGCCTTCAAAATAAATATGGGTGTAATTGCCTTCTCCGCGGCAGTGGATGATGGTTTTTACATCGGCAAATTCAATGCGATCTCCGGCGGGCAAACCGATGCGCGGATTTTGCGGCTGGCTGATGTTGTGTACCAGTTGTTTCATTCGCAGGTTTTCCTGCTTTTGCCGGATGCGCTCCGAAACTTTCTGAACCGCTGTCTGCAAATCATTGATGTTTATGGGTTTTAGAATGTAGTCGGCTGCAGAAAAACGGATGGCTTTTATGGCGTAGTTTCCGTAGGCGGTTACAAAAATCACCTCGAAACGAAAATTTTGTAGTTGCTCCAGCAGTTGAAAACCGTTGGCTTTGGGCATTTCAATGTCGAGAAAAACCAGATCAGGATCAAATTCTTTAATCAATTTCCGGGCGGCATCCACCGAATTTGCTTCGGCCACCAGTTTAATCTCCGGGCAGTACTTTTGAAGAATTCCCGCCAGGTTTTCGCGACCGTGCTTTTCGTCGTCAACTATTATTGATTTTATTTTCATTATTTACAAGAGGTTCACCGCAAAGGCGCAAAGACGCTAAGTTATGATTTTATTTCTCTTCCGGCACCAGAATTTCCACTAGTGTTCCGGTTGTGTTGCCGTTTAAATCAATGATATTCAATTCGTATTTTTCTCCCTGTTTTTGTTGAAGAATATTGAGTCGTTCTTTTAGTAGTTTTGAACTTTTCCCGTTTTTCTGCTTCGACAGTTCTTTGGCGGCCTGACGGCCGATTCCGTTGTCTTCCAGAGTGATTAGAATTCCTGAATTGTCATTATGCGCTAAGCGGTTCGAAACCGCTAAGCGCGTTTGCACCGATTCGCCGGCTACTTTTTTTACTTCAATTTTCAATTGCCCGTTTTTCGGTTTATTTTGTAGTCCGTGAATGACCGCATTTTCTGCAAACGGCTGCAGCAGCATCGACGGAACCATCGTGTTGCTGGCATCGATTCCTTCCTCCACATTCACAGAGTAATTAAATTCGAACCGCAGTTTTTCAAGGTTCAAATATTGTTGTACCGTTTCCAGTTCTTCGTTTAACGACACCTCTTCTTTTTCGGAGTTTTGAAGCACTTTGCGGATGAGTCCGGCAAAGTCCGATAAATACAAATGGGCCTCGCGGCCCTTGTTTTGCTGAACCAGGTTTTGCACCGAGTTCAAACTGTTAAACAGAAAATGGGGGTTCATTTGCGAACGGATGGCAGTGAGTTCCAACTCGCGCAAACGCCGCCGCTGCTCTTCCTTTCGGAATCGCTGCCGAACCCGCCATTTCCACATGATTAAACCTATAATAAACAGGAATAGGATTCCTCCCAAAACATAAATTATTAGCAGAAGTTGAGATTTATCGGGTTGTTTTTTAGGTGGGTTTAAACTTTGTTTTGCCATACCTTTAGCAGTAACAGGGTCTTCTGCAAAACCAATTCGTACACCATTTTTATCATACAATATGAAGTGTTTGTAATTACTTTTAAAAATGTCTTGCAATTTTTGATCTTCGTTTACAAGGAATAACTGATGAGCAACCGGTTCGGCACGTTTTTCATAATCCAGCCATTCCTGTATATTGGAGCCTTCCATCACCAAAACAAAATTGATTTCCGGGTTTTCTTTTGCCAGTTCATCCCAAAAATATCTTCCAGCCGCCCA
>DATFJO010000037.1:0-7001 GCA_035269145.1 Tangfeifania sp.
GCTCCGCTTTCGTCTCTCAGGAAAAGCGGGAAAATAGGAGGCATGTTATCCACAAACCAGAAAATACTTCCTGAATCGTCAGATTGTCCGTTGTTGTTGGTTTCAGTTCCGGCATAGCTCATTCTTGCAGAAGTTGAAAGCCAGTCGCGAACGGTTGATTCCAGGTTCAACGAAGCATTGTACCTTGAGAAGTCGGAATTGATTATGTACCCCACATCGTTCAGGTAACCGAAAGACATAAAATATTTTGTTGTTTCGGAACCTCCACGGAAAGTAAGGTTCGCCTCAGTTCTCGATGACGACTGGAAACCATAATCTTCCCAATCTTCCGGATTGTAAAGCTTATTAACACCGTCTTTAACCGAACGGGTTTCCGGATTGATAATATTGGCTCCGTCGGCATCATATAAATTGTATGCCGGATTGATTCCCGAACCGGAAAATAAATTTTCGTTGGCATATTCAACCGGATCGGCACCGGCAATAACACCTCTGTTGTACATAGCTTCCCAGCTCAACTCTACGTATCTATCGGGAGAATCGATTGTGTTGTACCTTGGAAGGCCACTCACATTCACACCGGTTTTAAAACTACCTTCAATTACGGTTTCGCCTGCCCTGCCCGATTTTGTGGTAATCAGGATAACACCGTTTGCACCACGCGAACCGTAAATTGCAGTTGCAGTTGCATCTTTCAAAATGGTAGTCGACTCAATGTCGTTCGGGTTAATCGCATTTAGCGAACCGGAATAAGGAACTCCGTCAACTACATATAGCGGACTTCTGTTCCCGTTAACTGAACCAAATCCGCGGATACGCACAGTTGCTGACGAGCCCGGCTGTCCTGATGTATTGATTACACGAACACCAGCCGACTCACCTGCAAGCGCCTGTGAGATATTCGATACCGATTTACTTTCAATTTTTTCACTGTCTACCTGCTTGAATGAACCAACAAACGATTGTTTTGTGGCGGTACCGTAACCCACAACAACAACCTCGTCGATACCCAGCACATCTGGCTCCATGGCCACATTAAAGGTCTCCCCCATTGTAATGTCTACTTCACGGGTAGCCATTCCAATAAATGAAAAAACCAGAGTTTGTGCATCTTCAGGAACTTCAAGGTTATATTCACCATTAATATCGGTGACTGTACCTAATGTTGTTCCTTGCACAGAAATCGAAACTCCCGGAACCGGCATATCATCCTCAGCCGAGGTTACCGTACCGGTAATTACCCTTGTCTGAGCATTGACCACCAGTGTTCCCATAAAAAGGAGAACTGTAAAAATTAGCGCAATTTTTTTCATAGATCAAATTTTAAAATTAATAACTCACTCTTATTTCTTAAACAGGTCGGCTAATATAAAAAAAAATTAGGGGATTAACATATTTTCACAATTAAATGAACTTTTTAAGCTAATTTTCAAATTTCATTTCAGTTTGAAAAGGTATTATCAAAGAAAATATAGCGGGAATAAAAAATTGATAGTACAAAGACTTGCCACAAATATATCAATACAATTATAAAATTTTGTGACAATAGTTACAAAATTAATTTTGGCGGCCCGCGATCCTCTGTCAGCAGTATGCTTTCAGAAAAATGTTAAAATTAAAGAGGCTGCCCTTTGAGACAGCCTCTTTTCATTATCATCTGTTTTTTTTCGACCTTAATAAAACAGTAGGATTTTCCTGTTAGTGTTGATTTTGCACAATGTTCGGATTTGCATCGATCTCCCTTTGCGGAATAAGGAACAACCACTTAGGATTCACACTTGGTCTGTCTTGCTGATAACCATCCAGATAAAGACTTGGATCTGCACCTGAGCCTTCCAGATCGAGTTCCTCATCGTTTCTCAGCATATCGAACCAACGATGTCCTTCGAGGAACAATTCGATTCTTCGCTGAACAAGAATCTCGTCGATAAGAGCCTGTCCGGTATTGGTTGATTTTTCATATCCTGCATCTCTCTCGGAAACCAGGGCATACAAAACATCCTGGGCAGCTCCGTCCTGTCCCCCCTGGCGAGCCAGGGCTTCAGCCTCTATCAGGTACATTTCTGCAGCCCGCATGTGAATAACATCCATTGGCGAAATGGTAGGACCATCGGCCTGCGACAATTTTATGTGCATATAGGGTACCATATTGTGCCTGCTCGAATTGTTTACAATCGTCATGTATTCATCCACTGCAGCATCAAATTCCTCTTCGCTGGCATATCTGCCTGCATTGTCACCATCATCCCAGTCATAAAATGTATTGGGCGCATCCTTCAGAATGAGGTCTCTGCGGTAATCTGTTTCCGACATCATGTCGTACAACTTATGGTTCATAAATTTAGGATTACTCCGGTTTTGTGAACCATTAAAGTTGTTCGAGGTGTAGTAGAAGTAAGAATAGAAATAGGATGTTTGATCCTGAATCATTTTTGATCCCCAAATCCACTCCGGATTTGAAATTGAGTTAAAACCTGATTTGTATTGTGCTTCGCTCATTATCGGATATCCCTGCCGTGCTTCACGGGCATATTGTGCGGCATCTGCCCAGTCGCCGGTTGTTAAATACACCCTTGCAGCAATACCTTTTGCCACATCCATATTCAGATGCGATAAATCAGCTCTGCCCGAAGCACTTTCAAAATGGGTCATTGCATCATTAAGATCAGATTTAATCTGGTTATAAACTTCCTGAACGGTATTGCGCGGAAGTCCCTCGTAAGGAGGTTCAGTAGCAAGCATTATTGGTACGCCCAGGTCGGAGGACGGATTTCCAATCATGTAAGCTTTTCCGAAATACTGCACCAGGTAAAAATGTGCCCAGGCACGGTAAGCATAAGCCTGGCCCAATATATTGTGCAAATCGTCAGACAATGGTAAATCTTCCGAAGCATTAATAATGTTGTTTACCGAACCGATAATGTTATAATAGAAGAACCAGGAATATTGCACATCGTTCCTGGTGGCGCTGGTATGCATAACCCATTGAATACGGGACCTGTGCCAGCCATTACCGGTGGTTGAATGCAATGCATCACTTGCTCCGAATTCTGCCGTAGGTATCATAAATTGTTGCCCGGCATACGCGCTGATTAATCCGTTTTGTGCATACATGGCACGATGAACGCCATTAATGGCAAGCATCATGTTATCGGTAGTTCCGAGTGCAATTTCGGTAGAAACCGCATCGGTTGGAACGGTTTGTAAGAAATCTTCGCTACATGAGCTAAAACCCAGTGCAAAAGCAAAGATAAGCGAGAATGTTAAAATTTTATATTTTGTCTTCATCGTAGTATATTTTTCAAATGATTAAAACTGCAAACTAAAACCTAAAATGATAGACCTGCTAGGATTATATGCAAATACGCTTTGTGTACCAGAGAAATTATAGGTTGGATTCATTCCTTTTCTTGCTGTAAACATGTGGAGGTTTTCTCCGGTTAAATAAACGCTAAGATCACCCAGTCCCCAATTCTCAATAAGTTGATCTGAAAAACTATAACTGAGCGTTACATTCCTGATACTCAAATAATCAGAAGATATCAGGAAAAAATCGGATGTTGCATATAAGCTGGAATTCGAATACTGCAACCTTGGAAGTTCAGCAACGTCACCGGGATTCATCCATGAATTGTTAACATCGGGATGGTACGATTCGCCGACAACCGAGGTAAGCATATCCTGGTAAATGCCGTCAATCATTTGTCCTCCCAAAGAATAGGTCAACAGTGCACTTACACTGAATCCTTTATAAACAAATTCATTTCTTACGGATCCCTGAAAATCTGGAAAAGCAGAAGCGCCAACATATCCGTAATTAGCATCATTGTGATTCTTGGTCAATACCGGATCACCGTTATCATCATATGCTAACTGTGTACCAATAAATTCACCTTCTTCATTTTCTACATCTTCCCAAACATGGAAACGTGTAGCACCGTCTTCCGGATCAATATCGTAGTATTTTCTCAGCCAGAAATCATAAATGGAATGACCTTCCGACCATCTTTTGGTTCCGCTAACAAATGGTTCCGGGATTGAAGTAATTTCATTTGTATTGGTAGATCCCATAAAACCAAGGTTCCATGTGAAGTTCCTCTTATTGACAACATATCCCTGCAAATTAATTTCCAAACCACTGTTAAACAACGATGCAATGTTTCTGGGTTGCTCCAGCCTACCCATGGAAACAGGTAACGGCATTTCGTAAAGCAAATCATCTGATATTCGTTTGTACCACTCAATACTACCACTGATCCTGTCAAATAATGCAAAATCAAAAGCAGCGTCGAAAGTCCTGTTTACCTCCCAGGTTAGCGCTGTATTTCCAACAGACTCCCAGCGAATACCCGGACTCTCGGCGTTTGGATAAGTACCGTAAAGGGCCTGGTAGCCGTAGGAACCAATATTGTCGTTACCTACTTCACCGTATGATGCCCTGATTTTCATATCGTCAATCCAGTTGTAATCGGCCATAAACCGCTCCTGGCTAATTCTCCAGCTTGCACCAACAGAGTAGAAGTTACCCCATCTTACATCTTGATGGAAGGTTGAAGAACCATCTCTCCGGTAAGAACCTTCGATGTAATATTTATTGTCGTAGTTGTATTTCAACCTTGAAAAATAACCTTCGGTTGTTTTATCGGTAGTATAACTTGTATTGGTTGAAGTATTTACAAAGTTGTTCAACTCGTAAATTCCGCTTACAATAAACTGGTTTTTAAAACCTCTCTGGTAAGTGTACTTTCTCGAGTATGATTCATGCCCCAACAACGCACTGAAATTATGAACTTCATTAAAAGTTCTTTCATAATTAATAAGCTGGTTTAAGTTAACCGTAGTCCGGGTGTATCTTGTTTCATCCATCCTTCCGGTTGGGGCACCATCGCCAATTTCGGCATTTTCAAAACCTTTGTACTGATAATTCTGAATATCGACACCAGCGTTGATGGTTGCAGTTAATCCTTGCATTAAAGTAAACCTGGCATAACTCCTGTTGCCAAAATTGTTTCTTTTGTACTCATCGTTGTTCCAGTTTAATTCCGCAATGGCGTTTCGTCCCTGGTTAATAGGTCTTGAATGCATTCCACCATCATCATACTGCTTCTCTCCTGCTCCATCGAGAATGTAATCGCCGGTTTCCTGGTCAACCAAAAAAACCGGGTAAATCGGAGGAGTCATCCTGGCATTCCGCCACGGGTTGGCATAAGTAGCTGATTCTGAAGAACCAATATCACTTGTAATTAAAGAAGCATTTAAATTGGTACCAATTTGCAACCAATCTCTTACATCAAAATCAATATTTAAACGTGTGGTGAAACGTTCATAATCCGACTCAATAACGTAACCTCTTTCATCCAGATATCCCAGCGAATAAAAATAGCTCGCTCTTTTGCTGCCACCGCTTATGCTTAAATCGTAATTCTGCCTGTAGCCTTGTTGCTTTGCAGCATCGTACCAGTCCAAATCCGGAAAACCAACTTCTGCATTTGGGTTAATTTTTCCATCACTTCCTACAATTTCGTCGTTGGGAGTTCCTACAAACGGATTGTACCTTAACTGTGAATAAATATTCTCGTAGGCATAACTTCTGGCTTCGCCTATTGTATTGGCATTATCCGACCAAAACCTTGACTGTGCAAATGCTTCGGCCTGAAGTTCATAGTAATTTTTGGCATTTACTTCTTCGTAATAAGGAAGCGCCTGATTGATTAAACCTCCCTGGCTTTTTAAAGTAACACTCAAACTTTCAGTACCTTTTGCTCCTGATTTGGTGGTGATAATAATCACACCATTTGCAGCCCGCGAACCATAAAGCGCAGTAGATGAAGCATCTTTCAGTACGGTAATTGAAGAAATATCATTCGGATTGATACTTGCGATACTTCCTTCATACTGAATACCATCCAGTATGTAAAGCGGAGCTGCCGATGTGTTTAGCGTTCCAACGCCACGGATACGAATTGCAGGAGAACTTCCGGGCTGACCCGAGCCTGCTGTAGTTTGAATACCAGTTGTTGAACCGGTAAGCACTTGTGCAACATTTGAAACAGACCGTGATTCAATTTCTTTTTGACCTATAACAGCCGCAGACCCTGTTAATGACTCTCTTTTGGCAGTACCATAAGCTACCACCATAACCTCATCGAGCCCAAGAATATCGGCAATCATTTCGACATTGATGACAGAACCAGTGATGAGTTTTTCAATTGTTTGCATCCCCACAAATGAGAATACAATGGTTTCTGCATCTTCAGGAACATTGAGCTGATATTGTCCGTCAATGTCGGTAACTGTTCCAATGGTAGTTCCCTTAATCATTACCGATACACCAGGTATCGAGGTTTCGTCTTCGGCACTTGTTACAGTACCCGAAATGCTCCTTACCTGTGCATTCATTACTTGTACTCCAATAAAAAGAATACATACTACTACTAATGCAATTTTTTTCATAGATTAATTTTTAGATTAAAAAATTTTCATTTTTCAAAGTGGCGCGAAATATAAAAATTTTATTCTTATAAATTAACATTTTTTCACAAAAAGATTCAGGTAACAATTCATAATTAACCTGCGATTTTTAATTGGATTTTATCATATTTTAAGGTAAAAGCAGAATTAAAACCTTTTATTAGCTTAAATTAAATTACAAATACAAAATAGTGGGTTCAAAATCATCATGATGTAAATCATTGCTGTTTGATTTTACAGATTACTGTTTTATAGTACACTTTTACTTATTTACAGCTAATAAAATGAGGAGGTTTAAAAAAGATGCTTATTTTTAATGCATCAAGCTAAATCAAAACAAAATGAAAAAAATTCTGCTTCTTATTTTATCGGTTACACTTGTCGCTACTCTTGCGTTTGCACAGGAAAAAATTAATGTAGTTGTTATTGGCGCCCACCCCGACGATGCTGACGGCGATGCCGGAGGTACGGCTATTAAATTTTCTGAAATGGGGCACAACGTATTGTTTGTTTCGCTTACTAACGGCGAG
>DATFJO010000038.1:0-21397 GCA_035269145.1 Tangfeifania sp.
ATTATAGGCCAGTTCTTTTTCAACCGAGCCCAGTTTCATCTTTCCATTTCCATTTTTCAAATTCCCATTCCAAACAGCATGTGATTTATTTGTTTTCATAATTAAACTTTTTTAAAATGTTTACTGAATTTTAAATTCAAATTCAAAATTTATTTTCAAAAAATATGTTTCTGATTCTCAAAAACATCATTGTATAAGCTTTAAAAACTATGCCAAAAGCCGGCTAATTTGCAGAATCCTTTAAATGCAAGGCTATGCGGGGAATTCATATACTACAATGTGGAAATTGTTGAAAATGCTTGTGAACATGCACCCCACTTTGTGGAGATTTTCTTCAGTTTAGGGCGCAAAAAAAACATATATTTTGCGTTAACAAATTAAAAAAGTTTCGGGATTTGAAGTTATTGGCAATTTTAGCCGAACTGTTTTTGAGGATTTTCAAACCGGAGAATGACCTTATTAAGTTTTTGGGCGATTTGTTTTTCTGTTTCTTTCCAATCGGCGTTTTTCGAGTTTCCATTGAGGGCAACAGGATTGTAGCAACCCACTTCTGTTTCGTTGCCGGAGTTTTGATAAATCACAAAGTTGCACTGCATTTTGGAAAAATTATCTTCTGTACCAGAACCGGGGAAATTGTTTTGAAAATCAGTATGGCGGGTCCCAATTATGATGAATTTCCGGAAATTGATGTGAAACTTTTCTTTCAGCCTGTCGTGAATTCTTATTTCAGAAACAACACTAAACCCCTCTTTTTCAAGAACTTTCTCCAATTCTTTTAACGTTGGTTCAAAACCAAATCTGACTGTTTTTTTTATATAATCATTCATCTTCATTTTAATAATAAGAAACAGGATTCATTTCATTTTTCGTTTTAAAAGCTGGGCATTTATGGCAACAATAACAGTGCTTAAACTCATCAGAATTGCTCCAAGTGCCGGGCTGATCATAATTCCGGCGGTAAACAATACACCGGCGGCAAGCGGAATAGCAACCACATTGTATGCAGTAGCCCAAACAAAATTCTGAATCATTTTTTTGTAGGTTTCCTTGCCAAAAAGAATCAGCGACGCAATATCGTGTGGATTGCTGTTTACCAGAATAATGTCGGCTGTATCGGCAGCCACATCGGTTCCCGAGCCTACAGCAATTCCCACATCGGCGGTGGCCAGGGCCGGGGCATCGTTTATTCCATCTCCGGTCATGGCAACATATTCTCCTTTGTTACGGAGTTCTTTTATTTTTTCAAGCTTTTGGTCGGGCAGCAAACCGGCATAGTAATGGTCGAGCCCCAATTCTTCGCTCACACTTTTGGCTACCTTTTCATTGTCGCCGGTCATCATGTACAATTTTATACCATTATTTTTCAGTGTTTTAACCGCCTCGTATGATTCTTCCCTGATTTCGTCTGACATGGCGATGTAGCCAACAGCCTTTTCATCTGCCACTACAAAAACCATTGTTTCGCGTTCATTTTCACGCTCCAGATCATCAGGTAGTTTCATATCTTTTCCTTCAACATAACCAGGGCTAACAATTTTTATGTTCTTTCCATCCACTTTTCCTTCGATGCCTTTACCGGTAATGGAATCAAAATCTTCGGGCTTTTTTATTTCCACATCCTCATCTTTTGCTTTTTCCAAAATACCTTCTCCAAGCGGATGTTCCGACTCTGACTCGAGCGATGCTGCCAGGCTGAGAATCTCTTTGTCGTCGTAATTATCAGAAAAAGAACCGTACCTCGACACGGCAAAATTTCCTTTGGTTAAGGTACCGGTTTTATCGAAAACAAGCAATGTAATTTTTCTTGAATTTTCGAAAGCTGTGCGGTTGCGGATCAACAATCCTTTTTGGGCCGAAACCGAGGTTGAAATAGCCACAACCAGCGGGACTGCCAGACCGAGTGCGTGCGGACATGTAATAACCATTACACTGGCCATTCGTTCGAGCGCAAAAACAAAAGGCTGCCCGATTATGAGCCAGGTAGCGAGTGTACCAAAGCCTACAGTCAGTGCAATAATTGTCAGCCAGAAAGCAATGCGGTCGGCGAGGTGCTGGGTTTTCGATTTTTCGCTCTGCGCTTCACGCACCATATTAATTACCTTGTTCAGGTATGCATTCTCACCAGCCTGTTCCACTTGCACTTTTATGGAACTTTTACCGTTTATTGTTCCGCCTATTACATTATCATCTTTTGATTTAGTTACCGGTTTCGATTCACCGGTCACCATTGATTCATTAATACTGCTTTCGCCTTCATAAATCACTCCGTCGACCGGAATTTTTTCTCCGGGACGAACCAGCACTTTATCATCACTTTCCAGTTCATTGATTTTAACATCGCGTGTATCGTCGTCTTCAATTAAATGTGCTTCAGTGGGCATTAGTTCCACGAGACTCTGAAGGGCGCCCGAAGCTTTAACCACCGATTTCATTTCAATCCAGTGGCCAAGCAACATAACATCAATCAATGTGGCAAGTTCCCAGAAAAAAGTATCGCCTTCGAGGCCAAAAGTTGTTGCAGTGCTGTAACCAAACGCAACTGTTATAGCCACTGCAATAAGTGTCATCATTCCGGGCTGCTTTTGCTTCAATTCATCAACCAGACCGGTTAAAAAAGGCCAGCCACCATAAAAGTAAATGAAACCGGAAAGTGCGAATAAAATATAGTCTGAAAACTGAAAGGTGAATTCATAACCCAGCAACCCCTGAACCATTGGCGACAATACCAGAACAGGAACAGTTGCTGCCAGCGAAATCCAAAACCGCAGCCGAAAATCTTTTATCATTTGCCTGTGGTGTTCGGTATGGTCATGCCCATTTTGCTCATGGTTACCATTCCCATTGTGATCATGCTGGTGTTGTTCATGATCATCCTCGTTGGATTTTTTGTTTCTGTCTGAATGATTTTCGTGCGATTTCATAATCTCTATTAGCTTCTGTTTTTAGCAGAATTAACCTTTATTATCTTTGGTAGTGAGCCAATCATAAATTTTTTCGACATCCTCTTTTTTACACAATTCGGTTCCTGAAGTCATGGTTGCTGCGGTACCTGCTGCCACTCCGTAACGGATTGCCTGCTCGGGCCAAAGTCCGTTTACACATCCCATCATCATTCCGGCAATCATGGAGTCGCCCGCTCCCACTGCACTTTTTACCGGCATTACAGGTGGAACAATGTATTCTACATCATTATCCCTGCTGGCAAATAAAGCGCCTTTTGCTCCGAGCGACACAATTAACACGGCACAATATTCTTTGCCCAGAATTTCTTTTACTGAATCTTCCAGATCCATTCCGTCAATGCTCTTTTTATTCAGTATTTCTTTGATTTCCCGCAGATTGGGTTTTATCAGAAATAATTTTTCTTTGAGTGCTTTTCTCAAAGGCGGACCAGAGGCATCAATAACCATCCGGATATCGTTTTCGCGGGCATGTTTTGCAACCCGTGCATAAAAATCATCCGGCACTCCCGGCGGTAGGCTCCCGCTGGCAATCAGGTAATCGGGTTTCGGAGAAAAATTATAAATGGCATCGAGTACATTTTTCCAAACTTCCTCTTTCATTTCATTTCCAGGCATCACAAAGCGGTACAGGTTTCCGGTTTTATTGTCGTTCACCATCAGGTTTTCGCGCGAATTTTTTCCGGAATCGATAACCTTGTAATCAACACCTTCTTTTTTCAGGAGTTGCTGAATCTTTTCACCGGTTTCGCCTCCGGCCGCAAAAAGTGCGGTAGATTTTCCACCCAGCTTATTAATGGCCCTCGAAACATTAATTCCGCCACCGCCCGGTGCATAAACAGGATTCCGGCACCTTGTTTTTTTTTCAGGGACCACTAAATCCGCCTGGACAGTTTTATCCAGAACGGGGTTCATGGTTAGAGTCAGAATATTCATTTTATTTATTCTTTATGATTTCCGGCTGAAAACAACCACCGATTCAGGACTTAAAACCCTGAAAGTAAAAGAAGAAGTAAGGTAAAGTTTCACCTTTTCTGTACTGTGGCTGTCGTAGCCAAGTGTAATATCCTGTCCGACAACAAGTTCGTAATCGCCACCACGTTCAGACACAAGAAAAGTATTTTCGTTGGAATGATTGATGATTACTTTTCCGCCCAAAATTTCCTGAATCTGTTTCTGAACCGGATACCCTTCAGATAATTCAACAAGATTTAACCAGTCTTTGGCGGCAATTACCAATGTGTAGGGCCCTTCAACTGCATTTTCTTTTAAGTAAACAGTTTGATTACTTATTTCTTTTATAAAATCGTTAACGTCAGACGGGACAGTTACAGGTGCTTTTTCCGATGAAGTTTTCAAACCTTTGATACCCGCCGGCTCAAAACCTTCATAAATGGCTTTTTCTTCAAACAACGCAACCTCTTTTGCCGCTTTTTCGAGCGGTCCGAGATCGGCATCTTTTGCTCCCCTGTCGATATTATCGAGTTCCCACAAATCCATTTCAAATGGTTTACGAATCTCAACCAGCGGCAGCACTTCCCTGATTCCATAATTCACACCCTCATCGTCCTGATTTTCAGGTGTAACCAACCTACCCGTAGATACACTTCCAAATTCAAGCCCGTTTGGCCCGTCAATTTCCACGAATTTACGACCGGTTAGATATGTTTTTAAAATATCATCCAATTGTTCTGTTATTTCGTCCCATGCCTTGTCGGTTATGGGAGCGAGTGATTTTCTCAGTATATTCATAATGTTTTTCTTTTTTGATTTGATTAATCGTCTTCGAGCTTTACAATGTCTTTTTCAGTAAAAAGATAGGTATTCATTTTCTCGTCCCATACTTTATCTTTTCTCCGCAACCATTCGAGTGCCATGCAGGCATGTTCAATTTCTTCGTCGCGGTTATGCTTCAAAATCTTTTTTAATTGCTGGTCGGTTGCTGCATCCATTCGCTGCTGATACCAATCAATTGCTTCTATTTCTTCTTTGAGTGAAACAAGTGCCCGGACTTTGTCGCGGGTTTCTTCTGATAATTCGGATGGTGGTTCGTGATAATTTTGCATTTTTTATAATTTTTAAAAGTTAATATTTTCATTATTAAACAATTCAGCTACTTTTTTCCAGTTTATTAAATTCCAAAAGGCTTCTATATATTCTGCCCGTCTGTTTTGATATTTCAGATAATAGGCATGTTCCCAAACATCGAGACACAAGAGTGGTTTTCCCCGAATTGATGCCACATCCATTAAAGGATTGTCCTGATTTGCAGTAGATGTAATCAAAAGTTCATTCTCCTGTTTTTTAATTAACCATACCCATCCTGAACCAAAAAGTTTCATTCCTTCCTGGGAGAACTCATTTCTCAGGTGTTCAAAATTTCCAAAATACTTGATAATTGTATCCCGCAGATGAACATTTTCCGGTTCTGTTGAAAATGGAGTCAGTATTTGCCAAAAAAGGGTATGGTTAAAAAAACCTCCTCCATTGTTTCGCACAGAATCAGTGTATTGCGATACATTGGCAAAAATATCTTCGAGCTGCATTTTTTCAAGTTCAGTACCTGCAATTGCTTCATTAAATTTTTTGAGATAGGAAGCGTGGTGCTGCAAATAATGAATTTTCATTGTTTCTGCATCGATGTGGGGTTCCAACGCATGATATTTAAATTCCAGTTCCGGTAATATAAAAGCCATAAATTCACATATTTTGCCTTAAGATACTTTTCATTTCGGCCATAAAGTCATTTTCGGTTTTTCCGGTTTTGGCCTGAAGATTTTTAAATGTTTCATTTTCATAACCTTCAGCAAGTCTCAAATCTCCATCGGTAAGCTGAGGATATCTTTTTTTCAGTTCCAGCTTCAAAGCTTCCCAGTTTTCTTTTATCGAATCGTAATTTTCCATCATTTATATTTTTTTACAACCTGACAGGAAGGTTCCCCGTCAGGTTGTAAGTGCATACTTTATTTTTACCTGTAAGCAACTTCAATATTGTTTACTACATCACTGGCACCACCCTCCATGGCGTTAATTTCAGCGTAAACTTTTTCACGACGTGTTTTAACTGCTCCTTCCAAAACAGCCGTTTTGGCTGAAACTTCCACTGAAATATCGTCCTGGTTTACATAAGGCGACCACCATAACTGGTTTTGAATGTTCTCCTCTATTTCCTCGTCGGTTTTAGGTGAATCGTCTACATCAACCTGAACCGGTGGATAAAGCGTATTCCACCCATAATAATTGTAGTTGTAATAATCATCTTCATCGGCTACACCGAGGTTATTTTCAACAGCAAGTACACCGCTGACTTTTGAAGCAACATCTTCGGCTTCCAGTTTTTCGAAATACGAATTTACGCTTCCATTCAGGTATACAATTCCATTATTGGCAGTTATATCAATTTCCTCTCTTTCAAGAACAGGATCTTTTGCAACTGCCTGCGCTATATCATCTTCCAGTTCAGCATCGCCTGGAACAAATGCCGGACGCACTTTTAAATGGTTGTTTACACCAAACACACCAACAACATTTTTTGCATCCTGCCCGGCAGCACGCTTGGCTTTCAGGTTATCTACCTTGCCGGTAAGGGTAACAATTCCATCGTTTACAGTTACAGTTGGGTTGAAGGAATATACGCGCGGATCATACAAAAGTGCATCTTCCACAGCTTCCTCTACCTCTTCGTCGGTTTTATCGACATATTTATTCTGACGCATGTCCTCATCGCGTGCCCATCTTTCAACCGACAGGTCATCTGCATCAACTGAATTAACACCCATAACCCATGCGTCGGTTACAGCGAGGTAATGTTCGTTGGCACTTCCAACGGTTCCTGAAAGGGCAACATTCCCATTATCCACTGCTACATCAATCAATCCGTCATCAATCCTGACATCATACTCCAGGTTTTGCGCAATATCCTGCCGTATTTCAAAATCAGTACGTTCTTCAGGATAATCAATTTCCAAATCGTTGACAACTTCTTTTACACCTTTTACCCCTTTGGTTACATGTGCCGCAAGTTGTTTTTCCTGCCAGGAATCAACTGTGCCATCGAGGGTAACATATCCGTTGGCAGCTACAACAGATACTTGATAAGAATCTGTAGCAGGATCATTTAACAGGGCATTCTCTACTTCTCTTTTTAATTTTGAATCGGGTCGGTCGGGTGTATCTACCTCAACATTATTTACTACGGCCCTAACACCTTTAACAGTACGGGCAATTTTTACAGCCCTGTCTTTAGCCAGAATATTATCAACTGAACCACTGAGGGTAACAATTCCCTCGCTGGTTGAAACATCTATCATATAAGATGGTGTAGTGGCATTCAACATCAGTTCACTGTTGACAGCATTTGTAATTTCCTGATCGGAAAGTTCGTTAGCTGCAAGCTGGGAAATTGAACCAAAGAGTAAAAAAACTGTAAATGCCAGAAACTGTGTCAGTAAACTTTTCTTTAATATCATGACTTCTCTTTTTTAAATTTATACTTAATTTTTGTCATTCTTCTAAAGAAAAAGTTATGCCGCTTTTCAGATTATACTCATAAAAATCTATTAATCAAAAGCATAGAATGTCGCTTTCAATTCTGTTTGCAATGGGTTGTTTGTTGAATAAATCCACAACCGAGGTTTAAATCCACACAAATAGGAATGAGTTGCTGTTTATTTGGAAGAAATTGAAAATAAATAAAAAAACCAGGCGGTTGCCTGGTTTAAAAATTTATATGTTTATACCAACTGCTTATTTCAGGATTTGAATATCGTATTGTTTGATTTTATTGTAAAGTGTTTTCCGGTCGATATTCAGAATTTTTGCTGCTTTTGATTTATTGTAGTTGGCTTCCACCAACGCATTTGTAATCACCTCTTTTTCTGTAATCAGTGTTGCTTCTTTCAACTCTGTAACATCCTCATGCTCCGAAGAATTATTTCTTCCGTGCTGTGAACTCAGATTATTAAACCTTATTTCATCAGGTAATACATCGGCGGTAATTACATCGGAAGGAGTGAGTAATACTGCACGGTTAATCACATTCTGAAGTTCGCGCAGGTTGCCAAACCACTTGTAATTGTAAAAAAGTTTTTTGGCATCGTCGTCAATATCTTTTACCGATTTGGCAAAAGAAGCATTTGCCTTTTCGATAAAGAACCGGGCAAATTCAAGAATATCATCTCCCCTTTGTCTTAATGGTGGCAAATGAAGTATGAAACCATTTAACCGGTGATAAAGATCTTCCCTGAACTCATTGGCTTCCACTTTCTTTTTCAAATCTTCGTTGGAAGCGGTAATGATTCGCACATCAACTTTAATAACTTTATTGTCACCAACTTTGTTAATGAAGCGTTCCTGAAGGGCCCTAAGCAGTTTCACCTGGTTTTCGTAAGGCAGGTTACCTACTTCATCCAGAAAAAGCGTGCCGCCTTTGGCCTGCTCAAAATAACCGATTTTGTTATTGATTGCCCCGGTAAAGGCACCTTTTATATGTCCAAAAAGCTCACTGTTTGCCAACTCTTTTGGAATCGCACCGCAATCTACTGCCACAAAAGGTTTTTCTCTGCGGGGGCTGGCATAATGAATGGCCTTGGCAATAAATTCTTTGCCCGAGCCGGTTTCTCCTTCAATCAGCACCGTCAATTCAGTGGGAGCAACCAATTTAACATGTTTCATCACATCCTGAATGGCCTTGCTGTTTCCGGTTATAAAATTATTTCTGAAGGAAACACTGTCTTCTTTTTCGTCTTTTGCACTAAGCGCCCTGTTAATCAGCTTTATTATTTCTTCGGGTTGTACCGGTTTGGTCACATAATCAAACGCACCTGATTTAATAAGCTTTACAGCCATTTTAACTTCGGCATAGGCTGTCATAATAATTACAGGCAATAAAGGTTTCTTCGACTTTATTTTTTGAAGGACTTCGAAACCATCAGTGTTCGGAAGCCTGAAGTCGCACAATACAATATCAAAATGATTTTCTTCTACCAATTTAATACCGCTTTTCCCGGTATAAGTACCTTTAACATCAAATTGATGCTGCTTTAGGTGGTTAACAAGAAGATCGCACATGAAAGTATCATCGTCAATGACTAATACTTTTTTCATAAATATTCTCCGGTAAATTCAGTTAAAACAATAAACATTTAATTGTAAAATAGCCACTAAAAATTATTTTTTAGCTACCATATATACACAAAGATATAAACATTATTTGTAAATGTATAAATCTGCTCTCCTGTTAACCGGGGTTATAAAATCAAATAACACTTCTGATGGCAGTTATAAATAAAAAGTTTACAGTTCAATCCGGCAGAATAACAGGGAAGCAGGTGGTTAAACAGTTTGCCACCTGGTAGTTGTTTTATAGTTGTTTAAATATTCTTCGGTTTTTTCATTACTGTTTAAATCTCCCTTCTTCAAATCGAAACTGAAGGCGTTTTTGCAATCATGATTTATGTCACTTTTTTGGCTATTAAAGAAATTTTTCTTTATTAAATTCCTGAGGCATTGAATCATCATTTTTACTCGTTTCATGATCGTTACTTTTTAGATGTTATTTTCCGATTCGTTTAACTGTTGCAGCAGAACGGCTGCATAAGCACTCATCGAAGTACTTTGAATAATTATATTTTCAGGCAAATGAAGTTGTGCCGAGGTAAAATTCCAGATAGCTTTAACGCCGCAATTCACCATATCTTCGGCCACATCCTGGGCAACATTGTTGGGTGTGGTCAAAATACCGATTTTAACATCCAGCCGGTCAGACAGGCTGAAAAGTTTGTTGTAATCCAGAATATGAATTCCCCCGATGGTTTTTCCCACTTTACCGGGGTCAACATCAAAGGCTGCAATTATTTTTAGGCCAAGTGCCTGATGTTCCTGGTAGGCCATAAGCGCTGATCCGAGATTTCCGGCACCAATCAGAAAAGCTTCATTGGTGCGGTTGAATCCAAGAAAATCTTCAAGCGCATGAATTAACTGGTAAGTATCGTAGCCAACCCGGGGTTTTCCTTTCACGCCTGTTACCGCCAAATCTTTTACCACCTGGGTAGGATCGCATTTTAAATCTTTTCCGATAACCGGAGCAGAAATTGTCAGCACTCCCCTCTCCTTTAACTGCTCAAGGTAATACAAATAATTCGGCAGCCGTTTTAACGTAGGTTCCGGCACCTGCTTCTTATTTTTATATTTCCCTGAGACCTTCATTTTTTCGGTTTCTTTGATTTCACTTTTAATTTCACTTCGAAAATATACGTAATTTTATTTAAAGAAGAATTTCTTTATTGAATTTTTCCTTTGTTAACCGAAAATTAACCTGCAGCAAACTCAAATTTCAATCTCTTGTTTGTATTGAACTGAGAATTAACTGTCGTTTGATCATCTTAAAAATTTCAATACAGCATTTTTTTGAACACCCGTTGCCCGACTCCTGTTGTAATTGTATATTAACTCATAAAAACAAGAATTATGGAAAACTGGAAAGAAGAAAACAATAAGTTGGTAAAAGAATTTGAATTGGATGATTTTACAGCTACGGCAGATTTTGTAAACAAGATTGTACCATTGGCAAACAAAGCCGATCATCATCCTGATGTATTGATTCATTCTTACAAAAAAGTAAAAGTTATGCTTACAACGCATGACAAAGGAAAAGTAACTGAAAAGGATTACGATCTGGCTAAAAAAATCGATGCAATCGATTAAAAAAAAAGTCCAAAAAAAGATTTAAAAAATTCTAAAACAAGTTCTTCCGAAGGAATCGCTATGCGGAGAATGATGTAAATCTTTTTTTGGACTTCCTTTTATAAATTTACCTCCAAACAGAAACTTAAACCGCATTCACGGTTTCCACAATTTCCTGTCCTTTTTGAATGGCTTCCAAATTAAGCGGAATCAGTTTGTGATACCTTTCGGGCAATGATTTTTCCAAACCTTTTTCTACATTATCAATTTTCAGAATGGGCTTAACTTTGAGGTAGCTACCAAAAACTATCATATTGAATACTTTGGGATTGCCCATATCAACTGCTGTTTTTGTTCCTTCCACTTTGTAAATATTAATATCTTTTCTGGTTGGAGGATTAACAATACCGTTAGGATCATAAAGCAGCGTTCCTCCAGGTTTTACCGCTTTTTCAAACTTATCAAGGCTTTGCTGATTCAGAATTATGGCGGTGTCAAATTCATGCAAAATAGGAGAACTGATTCGGCTGTCGCTCACAATTACGGTAACATTGGCCGTACCGCCCCGCATTTCGGGTCCGTATGACGGGAACCAGGTAACTTCCTTATCTTCCATAATTCCGGAATAAGCCAGAATTTTACCCATTGAAAGCACTCCCTGTCCACCAAATCCGGCTATAATTACTTCTTCATTCATAGTGTCGGTTTTTTAGTTGTTTGAAACAGATTCACCTTTTTCACTGTCTTTAAAATCGCCCAGCGGATAATAGGGAAACATTTTCTCTTCCATCCATTCATTTGCCTGAACCGGCTCCATTTTCCAGCCCGAACTGCAGGTTGAAACCACTTCTACAAACGAGGTTCCTTTTTTATCGAGCACATTTTTGATGCCTTTTTTCAGTGCGCGCTTGCATTTTCGCACTGCGCCGGCTGTTTGTGCCGACTGCCGGGTTACATACGAAGTTCCGGGCAACTGAGCCACGAGGTCGGTCATTTTTAACGGATACCCGTTTAAAGCCGTATCGCGGCCGCAGGGAGTAGTTGATGTAACCATGTTCTCAAGCGTAGTTGGTGCCATCTGTCCTCCGGTCATCCCGTAGATTCCGTTGTTAATAAATACAACCAGCATATTTTCTCCGCGGTTGCAGGCATGAATAATTTCGGCAGAACCGATGGATGCAAGGTCGCCGTCGCCCTGGTAAGTAAACACAAATTTTTCAGGATTCAACCTGATAATTCCTGTGGCTACTGCCGGGGCACGCCCGTGGGCTGCCTCCTGCCAGTCAATATCGATATAATTATAGGCAAAAACAGAACACCCAACCGGGGCCACACCAATGGTTTTTTCCTGAATACCCATTTCATCAATCAGTTCGGCCATAAGTTTATGAACCACGCCGTGGGTGCATCCCGGACAATAGTGCATCACGTTATCGGTCAGCAATTTCGTTTTTCCGTAAACCTGATTTTCAGGTTTTATAATATCTTTTACTTCCATAATCTACTCCTTTAAAAATTTTTGTTCCAATGCTTCCACAACTTCACCGGGAGTAGGAATAATTCCCCCCATCCGGCCAAAATGCTCAACACGCCGTGTGCAGGCAGCTTCGTGTACTGCAAGTTTCACATCTTCCACCATTTGTCCGGCGTTCATCTCAACTGAAAGGAAACCTTTTACGTTTTTCGCCAGTTCGCCAATTACTTTTTTGGGGAAAGGAAACAAGCTGATTGGCCTGAGCAATCCTACTTTCAACCCTTTTTCGCGTGCAATTTCAACTGATTTCTGACAAACCCGTGCAGAAGTTCCAAATGCAACCAACACATATTCAGCATCGTCGCACTGAAAAGCTTCATAGCGCTGCTCTTCGGCTTCCATTTTCCGGTACTTTTCCTGAAAACGCAGGTTATTGCGTTCCATCTTATCCGAATCGAGTTCCAGCGACGTTACCACATTTCTTTCGCGCGAAGCTGGTTTTCCGGTGGTAGCCCAGTTGCCCCATTTTTCAATGACCTCCTCATCGGTCCAGCGTTCTTTATAATCGGAAAGTTCTACTTTTTCCATCATCTGGCCAATGGCACCATCGGTAAGGATCAGGGCCGGGTTCCGGTATTTAAAGGCCAGTTCAAAACCCAAATCAACAAAATCGTTCATTTCCTGCACCGACGAAGGGGCCAGCACTATCATTTTATAATCTCCGTGGCCGCCACCCTTTACCGCCTGTGAATAGTCGGCCTGCGACGGTTGAATGGTTCCCAGGCCGGGGCCTCCGCGTTGAACGTTTACAATCAGGCAGGGCAATTCGGCGCCGGCAAGGTATGAAATTCCTTCGAGCATTAAACTTACTCCGGGACTGGAAGAGGATGTCATTGCTTTTTTACCGGTGGCAGCAGCACCATACAACATATTTATAGCTGCTACTTCGCTTTCGGCCTGGAGCACCTTCATTCCGGTTTCTGCCCAGGGCTCGCGCAGCATCAATGTTTCCATCACTTCCGACTGAGGTGTAATGGGATAGCCAAAATATCCGTCGCATCCGCAACGGATAGCAGCTTCGGCCAGCACCTCGTTCCCTTTCATTAATTTTAATTCACCCATATATCTGTTATTTTATGATTTCTTATTACTTATTTTACATTCCTTATTTTCTTTCTGTTTGCATCCGCAGTTTCTACACTTTTTAAGAAAATAGCAATTAATTCATTACACTCATTATACTTTCACTCTGTAAACAGTGATGCAGGTATCCGGACAAACAACGCCGCAATTGGCACAACCAATACATGCGTCCGGATTTTCCATATATGAATAATGATACCCTTTGTTGTTTACTTCCCTGTGCAATGCCAGCACATCTTCCGGGCAGGCATCCACACACAGCTCACACCCTTTACATTCTTCAATGTCAACTACAACTGCTCCTTTTACTTTTGCCATATCTTTGTTATGTTATTTTCTGCTAAAATTAGCAACCTTTTGGTTTTAAAAAGACCAAAAAAATCAGGTTCTGCATTTTTTAGTCCGGGCAATTTAAATCTCTAATCTGATTAAAGGAATAAATATCAAATTGATAGCGAAAGCCATTATTCAGATTAAGAAACAGAACCATACGCCAAAACTATTTTTTACTGACTGAAAATGATGCAACTATTGTTGCGATCTTTCGACTTTTCAAATTTTATACAGAAACCGTGTGAGGATGTTTCGGTGAATTCCGAGGTACGAAGCAATGTGCTGCCGCTGAAGTTTTTTCCCGAGTTCGGGGTATTCATCAAAAAATTTACGGATGCGCTGTTCAGCGTTCAGCGACTGGAAAGAGTGCACCCTGTCCATGGCCTGAATGTAGCTCTCTTCGGCAAGAATGCGTACGGTACGCTCAAATTTCGGATTGTGGTCGAGCAGGTATTTAAATTCTTCCTTTTCAATATAAATAAGCCTTGAGTCTTCGTAGGCACGAATCGATTCGGTGGAATCTTTTCCGGAGTAAAATCCCCGGTGGTTGCTGACGATAAAATTGTTGGGCGGAAAAAAGAACCGGGAAATCCATTCGGTTCCGCTGTCGGCCAGGTAAGAAGAATAAAGCAACCCATCGATCAGAATTCCGATTCGCTTGGTTTTTTCGCCATAACCGATAAACGAACCACCTTTTTTCAAATCCACAGGTTTGTTTTTAAGCTCGAACTGGTCAAGCAAATCAAGCGTTAACTTATACCGGGATATTATTTTGTTTTGATCCACGTTCTATCCGGGTTCATTCGTTTTTTTACAATGAAAATTCCTTATTGAAAAGTTTTAGCCGTTCTTCCAAATCATTAAACTGCCCCCGGCGAACAAATGAAACACATGCCCGGATTCCCTCTTCGTCGCTTCCGGTATTGTCGAGTGCAATGGCACTTATTCCAAAATAAAGCAAATTGGCAACCAACTGGTTTCCTGTCATTCCCGGATAGGAAACAGTGAAATAGAAACCGTCGGCAATGGGTTGGTCAATGTCTTTTTCGTACACAATTTCAAACCCGTTGTCCAGAAAAAGTTGTTTCATTATTTTTGCCTTTTCACCATATTCTTTCACCCCTTCCACAAAATTGAACTCCCCGTCGCTGGCGGCTTTCAGCATGGCAGCAAGCGCCCATTGTGCCGAATGGCTGGTTCCTGAAGAAAGTGCATACAGCAGCCGGAGTGTGATGGTGCTGCCAAAATCGGTACCGCCAAATCGCTCCTGCAAACCGGGGTAATCGCGTTTGAACAGTTTATCTGAAATTACCATCAAACCAACGCGCTGACCAGCGTAGGAGAATATTTTTGAACTGGAGATGAAAAGGATGTAATTGTCGGTGTATTTTGCAACGGTCGCCTGGAAAGGCGGCTGTCCGGGTTTGGATAAATCCTTGCGAAAATCCATCCCGAAATAGGCCAGATCTTCCATCACAATTACATCGTATTTTGCAGCCAGTTCGCCAATTATCTGCAACTCTTCTTCTGTAAAACAAATCCATGAAGGATTGTTTGGATTGCTGTAAACAATGGAACAGATATTACCTTTTGAAAGAAATTCTTCGAGTTTGGTGCGCAGTTTCTCACCCCGGAAATTGAACACATCGAAAGTCTCAAACTTTTGACCCAATACCTGCATTTGCTGTTTTTGTACCGGAAATCCCGGGTCGATAAACAGCGTGGTATCTTTTCCTTTTACTGCATTGGCAACAGCCATAAATGCTGCAAAAGTTCCCTGCATTGAACCAACAGTGGGGATACATCCGGCAGGAGAAACATCAGTGTCGAGGAAATTTTTCACAAACCGTGCGCCTTCTGATTTAACGGGCTTAATTCCGTCGACCATCGGATAAATGGCAGCCACTCCTTTTTGCAGGGCATCGATTTCAGCCTCGACCCCAATTTGTGCGGGTGGCAAACCAGGCACACCCATTTCCATTCGAATGTATTTTTGTCCTGTGGCCTCTTCCACTGAATTTACCAGCGCAACAATCTCTCGAATGGATGCTTTTCCTGCATCAGCAATTCGTAACTCTTTTATCTTTTCATCAACAACTTTCTTATCAAACGGAGAATGATTCATATCTGTACTTTTTTTCAAAGTTACACATTGGCTGACGGACGTAAAATGAGATTTAAAAGGATTTGATTTTATAAAAACCAAATCAGTTTAAAAACCAAAAGCGGGTCTGATTTGCTTTATCCATTTTTTTACCCGCTCATCGGTCAACTCGGGTTCAAAATCTTCATCCACCGGAAGTCCCATAAATTTTCCGTCTTCAATTGCTTTTGAATCTTCAAATTCATACTCGTCGGCAGGAACTTTTCCAATTAGTTCGGCGCCATTTTTCTTCAGGGCATTAGCCAGCAAACCAATGTGGTCGACAAATGTGCGGGCATAGGTAATGTGATCGCCCAACCCAAAAATAGCGAGTGTTTTGCCTTCGTACCGGACTTTATCAACTTCGGGAAGAAATTTTCCCCAGTCGGCATTGGAATAGGTAGAATGCCAGGTTTCGCTTCCAACTGTTGAAATACCGAAAATAATTTTGTCGTATTTTTCCAAATCAGCCGCAGAAGCATCCTTCACTGGAACCATTTCCACTTTTTCGGCTCCAATTTCATCCCTCACTTTTTCAGCTACCCGGTGCACTGAACCATTGAGCGGACCAAAAAAAATTGCTGTTTTATTCATATTCTTTCGTTTTATTCTGTTTTGTTATTGATCGTGCATGTATAACTCTCCCCGTTCATACTCGCCCAGAATCGCCAAACTCGAAACACTTTTCAGAACCTGGTGCAACGCTTTGTCGTAATTTTTCGATTTCTCCCATTCAATATCCACATGAAAAGTATATTCATTGGGTTTGCCAATGACAGGCACCGACTGAATTTTGGTCAGGTTTATTTCATTGTCTGAAAATACGTTCAAAACCCTGGCCAGTGAACCGTAAAAATGCCCCACTTCGAAACAAAGTGATGCTTTGTTGGCTTTTTCTGTAAGATTTCCGTGTTTGGCCAGAATTAAAAAACGCGTATAATTTTTTTTATTGGATTCAATGCCTGTTTCAAGCAGTTCCAGTTTATAAAGTTCTGATGAACGTAAATTCCCGATGGCCGCTGCATTTTTGGGTTTTTCTTCTGAGATCATCTTTGCAGCTCCGGCCGTGTCGAGTCCTTCATGCAATTCAGCATCCGGATAATATTTCTCTAAGTATTCCATGCACTGCTGCAAAGCTATGGGATGCGAATAAATATGGGTAATATCTTTAGCTTTAACTCCGGGATTTACCATCAGGTTCATCTGAATGTGCAGATAGATTTCACCGGTTATACGCAAGTGATAATCGCGGATGAGCTGGTAATTTTTCAGCAGACTTCCGGCAATGGAGTTTTCAATGGCCATCACGGCATAATCAACCTGGTCGGAATCAACCATTTCACAAACACTGGTAAACGACTTGCACTCAACTACCTCAACTCTTTCATTGAAATATTTCAATGCCGCGTCTTCGTGAAAAGATCCAACTATGCCCTGAACTGCGATTCGTTTCATTTTTTAAAAATTAAATTCAAATATACAAAATCTGCATTTAGAACGGTTTTCATCTTTATGTGTAAACAGGAAATCAAATCTTAAATCGTATAATTTCCGCTGTCGCTTAATAACTCATCGCAGTGCTTTCCAAGTTTTGTTATGCACTTTTCAATGTCAGTTGGCCGGATAACGATCACGGCAGTATCGTTGTTCATTGTGAATGCGTAAAGGTATTCAATAAACACCCCTTCATTATTTAAAATACTGAGCATCCGTGACAAGGCGCCCGGTTTATTTGGGCTTTTTGCAAGTACCACATCGGTAGCGCGTGCCGAAAAATGTTTTGCCTTTAAGGCGGCAATGGCTTTTTCAGGATCGGAAACAATCAAACGCAACACTCCAAAATCGGAGGTGTCGGCCACGGTAAAAGCTGAAATATTTATACCGGCCTGCCCCAAAATCTGTGCAACTTCATTAAGCCGGCCCGATTTATTTTCCAAAAAAACAGATACTTGTTTTGCTTTCATTTTTGCTAAAATTTTCGATTGTCGATTACCCGTTTTGCTTTGCCTGCTGTCCGTTCAATGGTTTTTGGTTCTACCAGTTTTACCTCTACAGAAATACCCAGCGTGCTTTGAATATTGCCTGTTATTTTTTTGCGAAGTGCTTCGAGTTCACGAATTTCGTCTGAAAAGAACTGTTCCTGAACTTCAACCAGCAGTTTTAAAATATCGAGCGTACCCTCACGTTCAACAATCAGCAGGTAATGAGGTTCGGTCTCACTCATATCGAGCAGCACACTTTCAATTTGCGATGGGAACACATTCACTCCTCGGATGATCAACATATCATCGGACCGACCGGTACATTTTTCCATGCGCACCAAAGTACGCCCGCATGAACATTCATCGTAAACAAGCCGCGTTAAATCGCGGGTGCGGTATCGCAAAATCGGGATGCCTTCTTTTGTTACGGTTGAAAACACCAGTTCGCCCATTTCCCCTTTGGAAACTGGTTCCAGTGTTTCCGGATCGATAATTTCGGGAATAAAGTGATCTTCGTTTACATGCATTCCGGCCTGTTCTTCGCACTCGCAGGAAACACCCGGTCCAACTACTTCACTTAACCCATAAATATCGATGGCTTTCAATTTCAGCTTCGATTCTATCTCGCGACGCATATTTTCGCTCCAGGGTTCGGCTCCAAAAATTCCCACCCGCAAATCCAGCGATTCCGGGTCAATTCCATTATCCTGCATCACTTCAGCCAGAAAAAGCGCATACGAAGGGGTGCAGGCAATTACGGACGTTCCAAAATCCTGCATCAGTTGAATCTGTTTTTTGGTGTTTCCTCCCGAAATTGGAATTACAGTTGCCCCAAGATTTTCAGTTCCGTAATGCAATCCGAGCCCGCCGGTAAACAAGCCGTAACCATAAGCCACCTGCACAATGTCATTTTTGTGAACTCCGGCCATGCAAAGCGCGCGGGTTACAACTTCCGACCACATCTGCAAATCATTGCGGGTGTATCCTACAACAGTGGGTTTTCCGGTTGTTCCTGAACTGGCATGTACCCTTACAATCTCACTCATGGGCACACTGAACATGCCAAAAGGATACCCATCGCGCAGATCAGACTTATTGGTAAAGGGTAATTTGCTCAAATCTTCCACTGATTTGATATCGCCCGGCACCAAACCTTTTTCCTGCATTTTGGTCCGGTAGCTGGGTATG
The DNA here is from genome assembly GCA_035269145.1 of Tangfeifania sp. Lineage (GTDB taxonomy): Bacteria > Bacteroidota > Bacteroidia > Bacteroidales > Prolixibacteraceae > Tangfeifania. The sequence goes on from DATFJO010000038.1 coordinate 18,907, forward strand.
TTATGGTAAATCCGCTGAACGGTTTTTATAAGGGCTTCACTTTGAATGGCATCCATTTCATTGCGCGAGGCACATTCAATCTTTTCGTTCCAAATCATTCACTGCTTTTTAGCGCTGTTCAACTTATTTTAACGTGTGGCAGGAAGCAGGCTAAAACTATTTGCCGTAAACTGTTGCATCATCCAAAACTGGAATGCCGTTTTGCTCCAGCCGTTTTTTGGCTTCCAGCACATCCGGCACATCGAGAACAAGAATTGCCATTCCGGTTTCGGAAATCAGCCGGCTGTATGCATTTTCAATATGAATGCCTACCCGTGCAATTTTAACGAGCAATTCGTCGAGGCCACCCGCTTCATCTTTCATTTCTAAAGCAATAACCTCACGCAAAGCTACAGAGTTTCCTTTTTCAGAAAGCAACCGGTAGGCCTTTTCAGGTTGATCGACCAGCAAATTTAACACTCCCCAGCCATGCAGGATATTGCTCAGCGTGAGTGAACGTATATTTATTTTTTCCGACTTCAGCACGTTGGTGATTCCTTCGAAATGAGTTATTTTATTTTCCAGAAAAACAGAAATTTCGTAAACCATATTTTTTGTTTTTTTTTGATGGAGCCAATTAATTAAAACCGGCTGATTTTTGTTAATTTTCAAACAAAAATAAAAGTAAAATCAGAAACTGTAAGCAACAGAAAGTAAATTTCTGAAATTTGTTACATTTTCGGTGTTTTTCACTTTTGCCTTATTACTGAAATCATTCTCACCGTAAGCTGCTGTGGTCCAGCTCAGCTCCCAGCCAAACATAAAGTTTTTATAGGTGTAAATCAATTGTGGCGAAAATTTATAAACCATGTCCACACTGGTGGCAAATCCATAAAGCGGGCCAACCGGGTCTTCACTCGTTCCAAGGTTTTTGAGGTAACCTGCAAAAAAACCAAATTTCCATGCGTTTCCGTACGTAAAGTTAATCCAGTTATAAATGTGATTAAACGGTGTATAGGTTTCTGCTCCGGTTGATAAATCAATAGAAGCCACGGCATAACCGCCCGGCAACAAACTTTCACAAACATTCTGTCCATACATGGATTTTCCTTTTACCAGGAATTTATTTTTTGCAAATTTAAAATAAGCAAGCGCTGCAAGTGTATTCAACTTTTCATTCGTTATGTATTTATTACCGTTGCTGTCTTCTGTAAATGTTCGCGGCTGAATGCTTTTCCAGTCGAGTGCAGCGCCAATTACCCAGTTGCTGTTGTAATACTGCAACTGTGCATGAAGATTTGGCACCACTGCATCGCGCTGGTACTGGTAGGTTTTCCCCACCGGACCGGTATTGGCATATTTAAACTGGTAAACTGCGCCTGCAATAAAATCGAGATTATCGCTTAAATGGTGCGTTACCCGAAGCTGCGGACTACGGTTAAACACCTGGAATGGCAAACCGGTATTTTCATTCAAAGTAGACGGATACACCTTTTCAATAAAGGTAGGATGCCAGGTTCTTCCAAAAAGCAATTCTGTTTTAGGCCACACAAATTTGGTGTAGGCATGACGAAATCGCAGGCTGTTGGTAGAAGCACCTCCGGTAAAATCAACTTCAACATAGGCACCGATGGTTGCATTTCCCATTTCAAGGCCCGAAAGAGCGGTTCCAAAACGGGTAAATGTGTTCAAAAACTGGGCACTTGGCTGGGCGTTAATATCTTCGCCGTTTGTATCATAATTGGGTGCCATCGGCATAAACTCTAACAAACGATCACAGGCATCCACATTCCGGCGGGTATCGAATGAAAAATCATTACGTACAAAACCGGCCAAATCAACTTTAATATTTTTTGAAGAGAAAAAACCCTGAGAAAAACAGGCAGTGGAAATTAGCATCAATAAAACAGGCAATATCCGTTTCATATCATTATTTGATTTATAGATTTTTTATTTTCAACCAACGAATTGATTTTCTGCCTAAAATTAAAAGAAAACTCCTGCAAAAAAATGCAAATTCAGCTACTTAATAACATCTGCTACTTATTTATTATGATTATAAATTACTAAAAACATCAACAATCTTTTTATGCCAATTGTAACATCTGTTACAAGCCTGCAGTAAGGTTTTGCAGATATTTGGATTAAACAAAATGAAAACTACGCTATGTTAAAAAGATTTTTACCGCCGGGAAAGTGGAAAATGCCTGTTTTAATCGCTACCGGAGTTCTTGCCGGAGCAGTAGTTTTCACTTTTTATATGTCAAACGCACATTCCTACCTGTCGGACAAGCCGGAAACCTGTATCAATTGTCATATTATGGCCCCGCAATATGCTACCTGGAATCACAGTTCGCATCGCGAATGGGCTCATTGCAACGACTGTCATGTGCCGCATGACAATTTTTTGAACCACTATTATTTCAAAGCAAAAGACGGATTGAGGCACTCAACGGTTTTCACTTTGAGAAATGAGCCACAGGTTATTTTTATAAAAGAAGAGGGAGCTGAG
>DATFJO010000039.1:0-2544 GCA_035269145.1 Tangfeifania sp.
GATTCAGTGTGCGCGGCGGAAGTCCCGACCAAACATTGATTCAACTGGACGGTGTTCCGGTTTACAACGTCAACCATTTGTGGGGTTTTATGTCGGCATTTAATAACGATGCCATTAGCGAAACCCAATTGTACAAGGGAAGTTTGCCGGCCCGTTTTGGAGGCAGGCTCAGTTCGGTACTCGATGTGAGCATGAAAGAAGGGAACCTGAAAAAACGCACCGGAACATTTTCAGTCAGCCCCATTGCCGGGCGTTACACGCTGGAAGGCCCAATTGTAAAAGATAAAGCATCGTTTATGATTTCGGGGCGCACCACATGGGCCAACCTGCTGCTTTCGGCTGTTCAGAAACTGGAAAACCAAAACAGCGAAGCACAACTTTTGACTTATGGTTTCTGGGATATCAATGCAAAAACAAACTGGATTATCAACCAAAACAACCGCGTTTATCTAAGTTTTTATACCGGACGTGACGCGTTTGTGAACGAAGACGGAGGCAACAGGTTCGACGATTATGTAAAGTTTAGTTACAGTTGGCAAAACCTGACATCGGTATTGCGCTGGAACCGAATTTTTTCATCGGTACTGTTCGCTAATTTTTCCGTTTACAACAGCCGGTTCCGGCAGGAGTACCTGAACAAATTCGACAAAAAAGGCGATGAACAATATAAAGGGTACAACAACCTGAACGACTGGTCAGCGAAAGGTGATTTTGACTGGTTTGCGACCACACATACCAATTTTAAATTTGGGTTCCAGGCATCGGCCCGAAAATTCAGCCCTGAAATTATCTCGTTTCAGTCCGATTCGACCACTTTTGAACTAAACAAAGATGTTTTCTCGCGAAATCTGGTTACAGAGGTGTATGCAGAAAGCGATATCGATTTGTCTGCTCAACTAAAAGCGTCCATCGGTTTGCGGGGCGGTGTTATGAGCACCGAAGGAAAAAACTACTGGAGCATCCGGCCACGGGCATCGTTGCGTTATCTTTTTGCAGATAATCTTTCAGCCAAAATTTCGTATTCACGCATGAAACAATACCTGCACCAGTTGCAGAATACCACACTCGGAATTCCCACTGAATTGTGGGTAGCCTCCACTGCCAAAATAAAACCCGGCACATCCGATTTGTTTTCGGCCGGTTTGTTTTGGAAGCCGCAGCGAGACTGGCAGTTTTCAGCCGAAACATTTTACACCAGTCTCCGCGATGTTATCCGCTACAAAGACGGCACACTTGCGGTAAAAGAACGGGGCGAAAGCTGGGAAGATTTTGTGGCGCAGGGAAACGGAAAATCTTACGGAATGGAACTGATGGCTGAAAAAACAACAGGGCAGTTAACCGGTTGGCTGGCCTACACCCTTTCGAAAAGCACCCGTCAGTTCGATGAAATCAATTTCGGAAAAACGTTTCCGTATGCCTACGACCGCCGCCATCAGGTTACATTTAACGGGAATTATGTTTTTGGTGAAAAACAAAAAAAAGGGAAAACCATCAGCCGGAGCCTGGCTGCCAATTTCAATTTTGCCTCCGGGAAATACATTACACTGGCCGAACAGGAATACCAGGCAATTCCACTACCGCTGATGGAAGGTTCACGCTATCGCGCCGACTGGTTTGCCACACGCAATTTACTGAATTCGGTAAACAATTACCAGATGCCCGATTTTCATCACCTCAACCTTTCGTATCGCATTGAACGAAAAAGTGCCGACAAAACCATCATCTGGAATTTTTCGGTCTACAATGTCTACAACCGTTTAAATCCGTGGTATTACTATAAAAAAAGCGACCAAATGAAACAGATTACTTTGTTCCCGGTTATTCCTTCGGTTTCGTTTACTTACAGGTGGTAGTCTAAAATAATCTATAAAAGAAAAACTCTGAAATTGCCCTTTCTTGTTCTCACAGCACCGGCTTCATCTTTTTCATCCAGCCGCTTAGTCGGTTTTGGGAATCTACGTTTCCGGGGCCGATTAGAAGCATCCCGCTGTCGGAAGTGCAGATAATCCGGGCTACCTGATCTTTTACCGAAATAAATTTTAGCACCTTTTCATCTACCAGGTTCCCGCTTTTATCCACAAATAATAGCCACGGGCCCACCGAACCGGAAAACGAAGTTTCGCACTTTCCGCCAGCCATGATGTTTCCATCTGGTAAAACAGCAAGAGCTGTTCCGCGTTCCGAGCCTTCGCGGTTGTAATTTTGGGTCCAGAGTATTTTCCCATTGTTGTCCAGCTTCCCTAGAAAATAATCGTAATCCCAAATTTGTTGTTCGGGTGGTGCATCCGGGTTGTAGCACAATCCAGTCCAACCGCCTACCAGCAGCGCATTATCAGGCGAACAGCAAATACACTGCGGGGTAATTGCTTTTTCGGATGAAGGCAGCAACGTTTTCCAAAGCAGTTCACCATCAGAATTAATACGGTAAATCTTGATGGTGGGCTTTCCTTCGGGAGGATTTACCTGGCATGTAAAAGCGATGCTTCCGTCGTCGAGTGTCCTGATTGCATAACCGGAAACCGGAAAATCTTCTGCAAAAGTATA
>DATFJO010000040.1:0-10327 GCA_035269145.1 Tangfeifania sp.
ATAAAAGAGGTTGTCTAAAACAATATTTTTAGACAACCTCTTTTTAGTTCGAATCAAACTCAATTTTCCACAATCCACGGAATTCATTTAAACTGTACCCGGTGGCTTCGTCATTTGGGTATAATTCCCGGATGGTTGCATAAGTGGCAGGCTGAATATCTTCGCCCGGAGTTCCGTGGCATTTTAAACAGGCAGGCATGGCAGTTTTGATGGGTTTGTAATAAATCAGGTTTTTTCCATTCTGAATTAAAGTATCAGAGGAATTTCCGTTTTCCAGCCTCGCTGCATAAACATTCCAGAGTTGTTTTTCTTTGTTATTTTTTAATGCATTCCCCGGGTTCCGGTTTTTGGCGGAAACTCTGGATATGGTGCAGTTGTTTGCCTTGCTCAAACTGTCAATCAGCGGTGAGGCCTGAATGTTACAAAACTCAATGGCATATTCAGGCCCGCCTTTTTGCATGGCGCTGCTCACATTTGTTAGTAAAACGCCCTGCGCTTTGCCTGAAATCTCATTCCCTTTTTGAGTATATTCTGAATAAATTTCATCTGGAATTTTTTCGTTTTGATTTGATTTACAGGAAATGATTGCAATGGACACAAGAAATAACAAACAATAAAATACGCTTTTCATCTCAGTTAATTTTTAGTTTTCGATAACGATTCAAGTTATGAAAATGCTTTGAGATTTTCAGTGTATCCACGAAAAATCCTATTTTTCTTCCAAATCTTTCAAAACTTCGTCAAGCAAACGGATTGCAGAATCTCCCATTTTCCCCGCTTCTTCTTTCAGCTTTTCCAAATCTTCATCTGCATCATTTTCGAGGTAGTCATCAATCCGTTTTTTGAAATCATCCAAATCTTCTCTAAACAGGTCATTTAAAGTGCTGTTGGTATCCATATTGCCTTTCAGCATTTTATAGGTTACAATTAAACCTTTTATCCTGATTTGATCTTCGAGCGTATACTCCCCTTTAAACTTCCGGTACCATTCTCCGCTGAATTTTTCAAATCGTTTATCGGCCCATTGCCAGTCATCTTCAGTATATTGTTCGTGTCCTTTTTCAACCGTTTCAATAAACTTCTCAAATTTCTCAAGGTAAACTTCTTTATTGGCCGGGGCAAAACAGGAATAAACCAAGAATAAAACTCCTATAATAATAAGGCCTTTTGATATAAATCCTGAGTTTAAAATTTTCATCGTTCCAGTTTTTAAGGTTTCCAGGGCCATTTTACGCAATCTTTTATTTCGGGGAAAAGTACATAATCGGCCTTGCCTTTCATGGCAAGGGTTTTCACATTTAATCCCTGTAACTGTTCAAGTGCTTTGTTCATGGTTTTTCCTGAAACCGAAACATCGTCGACCAGCAAAACACGTTTACCTTCAAGGTTGCCGTGAGGTTTTTCCAATACTTTAGGTTCCTCGTAACGGGGATTGTTCAGTTCATCGCGGTAGTTCAAAACCATCACCTGCAGTTCGGCATTCAAATGAAAAGCCACAATTCCGGCCGGCACAATTCCACCAGAGCCAATTCCTATTACCAAATCGGTTTCAGGCAATTCAACCTGTTTCAGGCGTTCAGATATTTCGCGAAAAGAGAGCGGCACCATATTTCAATATTTTTTTGAGAAGATATTATTCAGACTACAAGAATAATGCAATTCACGGTTTTTTGCAAGAAGTGCAAACTAAGTATTCATATAGCCCGGTGGTATTTAACTTTCGTAGATAGGAATTTCGAGATAAAATGTAGTGCCTGCTTCCTGTTCTGTTTCGAACCAGATTTTACCGGAAAAATTTTCAACTATATTTTTTGTGATGGCCAGGCCGAGACCCATTCCGCTGGTTTTGGTAGTAAAACTGGGGCTAAATAGTTTCTCGCGCAGCCTGGGTGGAATTCCCTCGCCGTTGTCGGAAACACTGATTACCGCCATGTGTTCGCGGCGGCTGAGGTTTATCCCGATAAGGCCTTTACGATCTTCGGGAACTGCCTGGATGCCGTTTTTAACCAAGTTGATAATGGCACGCGAAAGTTGCTCGCGGTCGGCATTTACTTTCAGATATTCCAGTCCGTTTGAATGAAATTCAATTGTTACCCGGTTGTGCGAATCGAACAAGTTAATCACTTTCTGAAGCTGTTCGGCCAGTTTAAATACCTGGTTGCGGGCAGTGGGGATTTTGGCAAAATTCGAAAACTCCGTAGCAATGTTCGACAGGTTTTCAATCTGCTCTATAAGTGTATTGGTTACCCGTTCTATGTAATCGTTGTATTCTTTTCCTTCGCCTTTGGCACGCTGCAGGTGCTGAATGTTCAGTTTCATCGGGGTAAGCGGATTTTTAATTTCGTGGGCAATTTGTTTAGCCATTTCGCGCCATGCCGATTCACGCTCCGAACGAGCCAGCAACTCTGCACTCACGGCGAGTTCGTCTACTTTTTTATTGTACTCTTTTACCAGGCTGCCAATTTCATCTTTCCGGCTGTAGTAAATTGGTTCATTTCGTTTTCCAAGCTCCATTTTTTTCAGGTTCTCCTGTATAAGAACCAGCGGCCTTGTAATTTGGTTGGCAATGAAAATAGCTACAATAATACTTGCCAGCAACAGGAATACGTACAAATTTATGAAAGCCACAATAATGGTTGAGAGCTCCTGGCTGTAACGATCCTGCTTAATGAAATAAGGCAGATTGATTACGCCGAGGTATTCTCCGCTGTTGTTTATAATTGGTTTGTAGGCCGATAAATACGAAAGCTTCCCAATTTGCTCGGGCTGGAAATAATTTATCTGAAAATTTTCGAAAATCTCGAAATATGCTTGTGCGTTAATTCGGCGGGAAACCAATCCGCGGTTAAAAATTTCTGAACGCGATGAAGCCATCAGTTTTCCTTCAGTTCCGTAAATATTAATATCGGTACGGAAGATGTTTGAAAGTTTGGCCAGTTCGCGCTGCAGCCAGTCTATCAAATCGGGCGAAATTTCATCCACATCCTCAAGGCGCATATCGATTTCTTCAGCAATTGAAATCATCTTTTCATTCAAATCGTTCTGATGTTTTTCCTTGTATTCCCGAACATTGTACCAGATTGTAGCTGCGGCAACTACCAGCAACGAAACAAAAACAATGGAAATTATGGCGGCCTGAATCCTGAATTTCAAATCGAAATTGATTTGTCGTTTACGGATGGTACGGTTATTTACAAGAATCAGGATTAAAACTGAAAGGAAGTAAAAAACAAACAAATACGGGAATGAAATCAGGTAATCGATTATAGTAAACAATTCGCGCGAAACAATCACATAGTTGTGCTCGCGGGTGTGATAAATAAGGTGTTCCATTCCATCCCACCGGTTGTAATCAAATTCTTTGTCGGAAGTTATGTACGAATTCACATAAAAATTGTAATTGTAATCGCCGTGCTTGTCGGTTAGTTCCCCGCCGTAATATTTTGCATAATTGTACTTTTTGTAATTCTCCGGTTTTTCCATCGATTTATCGATAAGCAACTCCGGAAATCCTATTCCTTCGAACAACAAATCTGAATTTAGTTCAATAAAAATAGAAACGCCACTTGTTTCGGTTGAGAGTGGATAATGCAAACGGCCGGTGTATGAAATCCGGCCATTCATATTGTCCATAAAATAGAAGCTGGTGCCCGGTATTTTTACTCCCTGGGTTTCAATCATATTTCCAAAAAAATCGAAACAGGGAGCCATCCTGTTTTCCATTTGTATAAAAAGGCTGTCGGCCCCGGAGCATACAAAATACCGGCGTTCGTATTTTCGGAAATAACTGTTGAAATAGGTTTGCTCGATATAATCAACCAGCCCCTCTTCATTTTCAATCAGCAAACTCGGAATTACCGGGTCTACGCTGATTTCATCCTGAATTTCATTTAAAAAAACTTCGGCTGCCGGATCGCGTTCGGCTACCAGCGTTACGGCCATTAATTTTTGTTCTTCGCGCTGTTTTTCGGCAGTAGTCCGGTAAAAAACAACGAGTGAGTAAAGTGATGCAGCCGAAACAAAAATTATGAGGTAGCTGAGTGTAAAATTCTGCAGGTAATTTTTGCTGAAAAGCGACGCCAGCAAAGAGGCGGCAATAAACAGCCCGAGCGCATCGTAAGCAACTATTCCTACAGAAATAAACTGAACAGTGGCCAGGAAAAGCGATATCAGGAAAACAATTCCGGTTAGTTGTCTGAATGTGAAATCATTTCGGGAGGCTTCAATTATTTTAATGTTGAAATAGAAAACAGACAAAAGGAGCATTCCTGCCGAGAAAATTCCAATTACACTCTGAACTGAAATTTCGATAATACGATTCAGCAAAAAAGAGATGGTAGAATTGAAAATGAGCTCCCTGATGTAAAAGTGAATCAGCAGATAGATGCTGCCGGCAAATAAAAGGAGCAATATGGCAACGGTTTTTCTCGGCAGGAAAGAACCTTCACGTATTTCATCTATTTCCAGATGCTTCCCAAAGTTGTACATCCAGAAAAGAAAAAAGAGACATAACAGAAAATAATCGCCCAGCGAGGGCAGCCAGCTATTGAGCGCAAACACCGACGGGCTGAAAAAATCGAGGTAAAAAAATACTTTGGGAATCTCGAATATGAGATGAAGCCAATAAACCAGGAACAACGCAATGGCCAGGCTAAACAGTTTGATGAAAAACGATGCTTTCGATTCTAAAAACTCACGCCTGAAATATGCCAGCAAAATCAGCAAGCCCAAAAGATAGATAAACCCCGGGATATACAATTGTTTGGTAGTGCATAAATAGGCTCCTGCGGGTTCAATCGAAAAAAGGTAACTCCCGTCGTTGCTGTGAATCGCAAATTCATCGTGGCTGCTGCCTTCCTCAATTATATACTCGTCGGGAAGATTATATCTCCGCGAAAAAGTGTTTTCCAGGTATTTGTTTTCATAATCGTAGCTGTATTTAATCAGGTGAAATCCATAAATATGAAAATTCCCTTCTTTGGCACTTTCCACAAAAAAGTATCCGTTGGGCAGTTCCAAAAACCCTTCGCCCGAGGGCAGCATGTATTCCTGATTGAAAAAAGAGATGCTGCGATCGGACCAGTATTTCAGTTGGCCGGATTCAAACACCAAAAATCCAATTCCTTCCTTCTCAAGCAAACGATTGTAAGCGCTCAGAGAACCAGTAAAATTGCCGGCAACATTCTCATCTTTTATAATTCCTGAAATGGCACTGATGTGTACGGACAGTTCTTTTTCGTTTTGGTGAAATTTTTCTCTGAAATTCTCTATCAGATGGGTTTCCGGGTGTTTTTTCAATAACCCGTTTTCAACGATTGCCGCAATCGCAAATAACGAAAGGGCAATAATAAGAAAGCTGTATTTGTTCAATTTGCGAAACACCTCAGTCGTGATGATATGGTTCTCCTTTTAATATGGTAAAAGCCCGGTAAAGTTGTTCTGTGCACAAAAGTCGCGCCAACTGGTGCGAAAAGGTCATGCGCGAAAGCGAAATTTTTGAACCGGCTTTTTGGTACACTTCGTTTGAAAATCCGTAAGGCCCGCCAACCACAAATACCAGTTCTTTCAATCCGCTCAGCATCTTCTTCTCCAAAAAGCCGGCAAACTCACGTGATGTAAACATTTTCCCTTTTTCGTCGAACAGATGAAATTCTTTGGCGGGCATCCATTTCGAAAGAATCAATTCTCCCTCTTTTATTTTTTGAAGTTCGGTTGTTGTGTTTTTTGTTTTTTTTATGTCAGGAATCACCTCGAGTTTAAAATCCACATAATGCTTTAAACGCTTTGCATACCGCTCGGTGCCTTCTTTTATATACCGCTCGTCGGTTTTTCCCACAACCAATAAAGTCACTTTCATTCTGTAAAATGAATTATTATTTTTTAAATTTACACTAAAATAAGGGGTTCTAAATGTTTTTGCACAGTTTTTGCTATTAAAATGGCACTAAAAATTTGAAAAGGTTAAAATATGCCATCCATAAAAAAATTAGCTTTCATGATTTTCCTGTTTGCAGCAATAATTTCGGATTATGCTGCCCAGGCGCAAATCCCCAATGAAATCATTTCAAGCCTGAAAAATGGCGATTCAAAAGTACTTTCCGGTTATTTCAATCAAAATGTAGAACTGGTTGTTCTGGAAAATGACAATGTATACAGCAAAGCGCAGGCACAGCAAATAGTGCATAATTTTTTCAGCAATTATTCTCCTGAAAATTTTACGGTTATTCACCATGGTGGAAAAGAAGGAGCCAAATACGTGATTGGAAACCTGGTAACCAATAACGGCAATTTCAGGGTTTATTTTTTGCTAAAAAAGAGTGGAGAAATAGATTACATTCATCAATTGAGAATAGAAAAACAGGAATGACCCTATGAAGCCCGGGTTATTAAACCGTGACAAATACAAAGAGTGGTGGGAAAAAATGGTTGAGCGGGCCGAAAAAGTTTCACTGCCATTTTTCGATGGAGTTCCCCTTTACGATGTGGCATTGTTTTTTGGGAGAAGTATCATAAATGGCTCCATTACAACACGTGCATCGGCCATCGCATTTTCATTTTTTATTGCATTTTTCCCGGCTGTTCTGTTTTTATTTACCCTCATTCCATACATTCCCATCGAGAATTTTCAACCCGAATTATTCCGGTTACTCAAAGAAGTGCTTCCAACAAGCACATTCGAAACCATCGAGGAAACAGTTACCGATATCATTATGAGGCCACGTGGAGGACTGCTTTCGCTGGGTTTTGTGATGGCCCTGATTTTCTCTACCAATGGCATCGCCTCCATGATGAGCGCTTTCGATGCAACCGTGCATAGCATTAACCGCCGTTCGTGGGTTAGCCAGCGCATTGCTGCCACCTATCTTTTGGTTATTCTTTCCGTGTTGCTTTTTATTGCCATTGCATTGCTCACAGGCGGCGAAATTGCGGTGAATTATCTGAAAGAAAACGATATATTGCGTGACAGCTTCACAATTTTTCTGCTCAATTTTGGCCGCTGGATTGTTATTATTCTGCTCCTCTTTTTTGCAACTTCCTTTTTATATTACATGGCGCCGGCTAAAAAAAGCAAGTGGCGTTTTATTTCGGCCGGAAGCACGCTTTCTACTTTTTTAAGTATAATCGCACTGTATGGATTTACTTATTACATAAACAATTTCAGCCAGTACAACAAGTTGTACGGCTCTATCGGAACGCTGCTGATTATCCTTTTTTTAATGTACCTGATGTCGCTTATCCTGCTCATCGGATTTGAGTTGAATGCCAGTATTTACCAGGCACATACCATCAAAAGAAATGAATAAACCACTATGCATTAATAAAACAAAGGCTTTATGATTTTGAATGAAATTCAATAAGAAAGTATTTGTTGGTTTGAAGCCGGAAGTCAGAAGCCCGAAGTAAAGATTTAATTGGAATATTATTCAGAGGGTTGAATAATTTATTTTCCCTGTTTAAAAAGAATTTCCTTTTCTTTTTTTGTGAGACTTTCGTAACCCGATTTGGCAATTTTATCGAGAATGCGGTTAATTTCGTCCTGCTTCACATTTTGCCGGCGGTTGTATTCGTAATCGTCGCGTGGCGGTTGCCGGTAGGTTACTTTCATGTGGTTTTCAGACTGAAATAAATCCGGAATTTTATCAATCAGTTTCACCAGTCCGGCACCCCAGTCTTTTCCCCGCCGAAGTTGAAAAATATAAAACCAACCCCAGGCAGCACCGCCAACATGAGCCAGGTTTCCTCCCGGATTATCGGTTGAAATGCTGATTACGGAAAGCACCACATAAAAAATGGCAATGTATTTTAACTGAAACCGGCCAATAAAAAACAGGTGGATTTCGCGGTTAGGATCGTAGGCAGCCACTGCCACCAAAATGGCAAAAACCGAAGCCGACGCGCCCAGCATTAATCCCCTGACCGATTCAAAAGTTGGTGAAACGTTAAAAACAACTGCATAAAGGAGTGCTCCGGCCAGGCCGCCAAGCAGGTAAACACTCAGCATTTTTTGCCCTTCGAAATGGTACAAAAACAACTTGCCAAACCAATACAAGCCGAGAATATTAAAAAGAATGTGCAGAAAACTTTCGTGCAGAAACATGTAGGTGACCGGTGTCCAGGGTCTTACAATCAACTCATTGAAACGGGAAGGAACAGCAAGCCATTCTACCAGCGAGAAAGGCTGACCAGCGAGGTAAAAGATTACGGCCACCAGTTTCACTACCAGAAAAACTCCCAGGTTGATGTATATGAGGCGGGTTAATACCGAGCCTTCTTTAAATGTCCGTTTTATGTCGTTTGCGATATCCATTTTATCTAAATCTCAAATCCCAAAATACAAATCTCACTAACCCATTTAAAAATTATTTCAGTTTTTAGTAAAAACGATTGGAAGTTTTGTTCCAGTATTTTATCAGAATGTATCCAAAAAGCATTCCCCCAAGGTGCGCAAAGTGGGCCACGTTGCTGCCGGGCTGCGAAAAACCAAGGTAAAGCTCGAGTACACCGTAACCAATCACAAAATATTTTGCTTTAATTGGGATTGGCGGAAATAACAGCATCAGCCGGGTATTTGGGAACAACACACCAAATGCCAGCAGCACTCCAAATACTGCCCCCGAAGCACCTACCGTAGGAATATTCATTTTCATTTCGAGAATGCGCTGCATCAGGCGCAGTCCTTCATTTGAGTAGGTGGCGTTGGTCGGTTCATCGTACCATGTATTGATAAAATCACGCACCTGTGTCGATGCGTTACCGAGGTGTTTATTCACAAACTGATCGAGTATTTCGGGCGATGGCGTATTTCTGAAAGCTTCGATGGTACTTTGCATCGAAGAAATTTCGAGGTAGTTTACAAACATGTGAAGGCCAACTGCTCCGAGGCCTGTAACAAAATAGTAAATCAGAAACCGCCGCGATCCCCAGACACTTTCCAGCACCCGGCCAAACATCCACAGTGCAAACATGTTAAAAAAGAGGTGGGCAATTCCACCGTGCATAAACATGTGGGTTACTACCTGGTGCAGCATAAAGCGGTCGGAGCCGGGATAGTGCATTCCCAGGTACCTGACCAAATCAATCCCACTTGCTTGTAAAACCCACGTTGCCAGCAGTAAAATCACATTTATAATAATGAGATTTTTTACAACCGGCGGAATATTGCTCATATCAGGTCGGTAATTCATTCTTCTGTTTTTTTTAAAGATTTCAATGGTAACACCTGCATTTCAGTAACCTTTTCTGAAAAAACAAACAAATGCTGCAAATTGTTACCACGTTCGTTTTGTATCTAATTATTTCACGGGCCTTCCACAATTGGCCTGCCAATTTTAAAAAAGTTCAATATAACGACAACTTGTCATTTATTAAACATTTTTTCGATGTCATCCAGTGGTTGAATGGTCAGCACCTTTTTTCCTTCCGGTGAATAGTTCGGCGTGGAGCATGCAAAAAGATTATCAATTAAATGATCGATCTCTTCCTGTTCCAGGTCTGTGCCGTAATCGAGTGCCGATGCTTTTGCCAGCGAAATGGCTACCTGCTCTTTGGCTTTTGCCCGTGCATCAACCGGCGAATTTTTGTACTCTTCCAGCAATTTCTCCACAATTATTTCAGGTGATGAAACATCGAGCACACCCGGTGTTCCGTTCACCACAAAGGTATTTTTTCCAAATTCGCGAATGTCAAAACCGAGTGAGAGCAAATCGTCGAGAATGTCTTTCAACAGTGCGGCATCGCCGGCATTCAGTTCAATGGTTTGCGGAAAAAGCTGTTGCTGACTGGCGACCGAATCCGATTTCAGCACTTCCATAAATTTCTCGAATAAAATCCGTTCATGGGCTCTCTTTTGATCGATTACCATCAAGCCTGATTTCACCGGAGTCAGAATGTATTTTTGTTTGAGTTGAAGAACTTTCTTGCCGCTGTACCGTTCTTTTTTTTGTGAAATTTGACTGATGTTTTCGCCAAAATTTATTTCGGTGTCATCATTCATTTTTGCTCCGGCATATAAATCTTCCCAATGACCTGCATTTTCTTTTTCAAAACTGCTGCTTTGCCAACTGCCTGAAGAAGCCGGTTTTTGCTGTTCAAAAGGATTGTAATCCGGATCCACTTTAATTTCCGGGAATGATCTTTCACCTGTCTCTTTTCCAGGAACCGGGATGTCAATACTTCCGCTTTGATCAAAATCGATGGAAGGCACCACGTTGTGTTTTCCAAGCGATTCGCGCACCGCAGCATGAATTATTTGCCAGATGGCGCGGTCGTTTTCAAATTTAATTTCTGTTTTTGTGGGGTGGACATTGATATCGATGCCTGCGGGATC
>DATFJO010000041.1:0-3489 GCA_035269145.1 Tangfeifania sp.
AATTATACATCATACCGGTATTAATATTGTACTTCACCTCAGCGTCTGAAATATCTTTCACAAACCGTGTACCCGATTCAGCGCCTGCAAGATGTGTAAAATCAGTTTTGGAATCCTGCAGATTTTTCCCCGGGTCCTTCAGACTTAATCCGGACAAAAACTTCGATATTTCTGCCAAAACACATTCCTGTTCAACTGTCCATGCGCGCAACATTACCTGCAAATCTTCAAATTCACATTCGTAGTCGTCGATATTGAGGTTTTCGGTGTTAATGTTTACCGACAAAGCTTTGATATCGAATGCAAGACCGTACTTCCGTTTCAGCTGATCAATCTGCTGCATGGCCACGCTGTAATCTTTTCCCTGGTGGCCTTCAATGCGGAAAAAATCATATTTATCGATGGAATAGGCCAGCGGCTCCTGAACCGAGGGAATGGATGCAAGCTGGTCGGTGTGATAACTTAAATTGGTATCCGATTCGAATTGTTCAGTTTTTGAATAGTTCCACGATTTAAGCAACTCATCATCCACAGCATAATAAAAAGGAACTGCCCGGGAACTCAACGCCAGCATTTTATTAGAAGGTGTGAGCTTCACGTCACCTGGTTTGGTTTGAAACTTTTCAATAATTTCAAACATTCGAATCACCAAATTTTTGCATTCGTTTATTCTCTCAGAACGATTACTTAAAGCGGGTGATTTATAAAACTTGTGACGATAGTGTTTAACGTCGCTGTTTATCTCGTTGATGTTTCCGAGCAGTAAATGTTTTGGGAAAGCACTTATGTCAGGGCAGCACTCTTCTTTTAGTGCGAATAGCCGGGCTTTTATTTCGTTGTACGTATCAGCAATATCTTTCAGGCAATCGTACCGGTATTGCACGTTAAACGGCACATTGTAATTGCTGAATACCATTATATTTTTTAGTCGATTTAGGGCAGTATTCTGGTTTATATCTTTTAACTCAAGCAGTTCACTAAAATCGTTGACCAGTTTTTTGATGCCACTTTCCAGGTTGGTGCGCAATTGAGTGTCGGACAGCGCTTTTTGATACGCCCGTTTCAATTCGTCGTAACCTGATGCGCTCGCTTCATTCAAAACCACACGACGCACAGCAACATTTGGCAAATCGAAATACGCATCTGCAATATCGTATTTGCTGAAAATGGAATCATTGGAAGCGATGATTTCGGCATCTTCTTCAGAAACCAGTAACACACGGAGCCTCGAAACCTGTTCAACTCCCTGGTTATCGCAGTTGGTGGTTGTGCACAAATCACCTTCTTTCGGAAATGATTCGAGGTACAACAAAACCACTTTGTTTTTCCAGCCTGACAAATCTTCCAGTGGTTTTGAATTTTCAACCTCCTCCGGAAAAATTTCCTGCAAATCCATTACCTGTTCTTCTTCGCCCACCGTTTTCCTGAAGAACGAGTAACCAACTACGTTGTCTTCAAATTTTTTATAATGACCAAATTCCAATTTTTCCAGATCAATGGACTTGAATGGCTTATCGGGAACAGCTTTTTTGAGTTGAATCAAATCGCCGTCGGTAGTAACTCCAACGCCCTGCGTGATGCTGATTTTTTTCTCTTCTGAATTCAATCCCAGTTTAAATCCACAAACAATTCCAACACCATGAAGGAACACCCGCGATAGCCGGTCCTGGTCTTCGAAATAACCGATAAACTGGTTGAGCTGGTCTTTTGTCAACACCTGGTTATCAACAAATGTATGGTAATGTGTAGTAATTTCAGTTAATTTCTTTGCCATAACTTTTCAATTAAAGGTTTCCAATGTTGGTGCGGCCCAATACAATTTTGCCTTCCAATGTTTCATCTTCTTCATCGCAATCCAGTAGTTTACCTTCCTGGTAAACCGTGTTGAGTTCGTTTAGTATTTTTATGAGTTGTTTCAAAGTCGTTTCATCCTGCTCCTGTTCCAGTTCGGTTTTGGCGAACAGGAATTCTCTCCAGGCTTTTTCAAAGTGAACCATATCGTTTTCTTCTTCCGGCTCATCCGTTATTTTGGGATATCCAATCCAGCATATTTTTGCCAGAACATGTGCCGGAATTTCTTTCCGAATCAGTTCTTCCAAAAAATTCCTGAAATTCCGGTCGGCAAACCGGTATGTCCAGCCCGGCAAAACCACAGTTATCCTGAAAGAATACGGATCGACCGGTTCGCAACTGGTGCATTCATCTGTACAAATCGGGAGAAAGAAATCCAGCGGAGCCGAATTTTCTGTCACATCGGGACGCAACAAAATATGCTCAACAACGAACATTCCTTCCTCTGTAAAATCCTGTCGCATAAATTGAATGATATCGAGGATGGCTTGTTTCAGTTCTTCCTGTGTATCGTAATACGAAAACTGTCGGGCAATAATCCGGTCGGTGCTGTCGGCTTCCGCATCGAGGTTAATAACATCAAAGGAATATTTCCCTGAATCCGAAAGTTGAATCTCGAAGTTGCCCACTTCTGCTTCGTCTACTATTTCATTCTGAAAAGCTTCTTCGATTATTTGTTGTGGAGTTTGAATAATTTTTGCCACCGCGAGGTACATTTCCCGTTGTGCCAGTACTTTTGCAGAATAATTTTCGGTGGCCGACAAAATGATTTCATTTTCGGTATCCCTAATCCGCCAGCGATGCACTTCAATACCATCGGAATCAGTAAGTTCATACACTTCGGCAAACGAGCCTGATAAATTGCGGCGATTGTAATTTTTAATTCCTGCCAGCCGCGAAATCCGTTTCTGGATTCCGGAAACATTTGGTGTATCCCAGAGATTTTCTTCGGGTTGATTGTAATAATTAAATGCACTGCCACGCTGCCGGCTGGTGACATTGTAATCGCTTAAAAAATTCTCCTTTGAATTCAGCACCGCCTGGTCGGCATAGTTTCCGTAAAGTTGTTTCATCAGGAATGCGTATTCACTGAACTTTTCTGCAAACCGCGCAATCAAATGATCAAGCAGTTTATTCCGGCGTTCAATGTTGTTATCCAGTTCTGAAAGTAATTCTTGGGTTAGTTTTTCAGGATCATTTTCCGGATAATTGTTTACCAGCCCGCTAAAATCTTTAATGTCTTCCACCTGCTGTGCAAAATATGTTTTGGATGTTTTGCCGTCTACAGAAAGCAAATCTTTTACTTTTCCGAGGTGTGCAAAATAGTTCGCCAGAACTTGATCGAAAAACAGCAGGTAACCTTTCAGTTGTTTCGCTTTTGCTTTTCGCGCGGTGTTGGCACGTGGTGGCAATCCAACCTGTCCAATTCCGTAGGTTTCAGGAAAATCGTTCTGGATAGTTGTGGTTTCATCGGTTCCCAAATTAACGCCCGGCGGAATTTCAATTTCCATATTGAGTTTAGCCTGCTCCTGTGCATCTTTTTCCACCTGCTGAATCTCATTCCGGTAAACTTCTACTTTTTTCTCATTCACATTTACCGGCAAAACTCCTTTAAAATAGCTGAATGTACTTTCTTCA
>DATFJO010000042.1:0-3671 GCA_035269145.1 Tangfeifania sp.
CGGAAATTTACTGAAAGAATGGGAAAGCCCGGGTGAAAATTCAATCTTGGCATCAATTGCCGCCACCGACAGCGTGGTTTTTGTGGCCGATGCAGGGAATCGCTGGGTGCTGAAATATTCCGATGAAGGAGAACTATTGCTTCAGTTTGAGGGAAAAAGCAGCGATGAAGTTTTGCATGGTTTTATTATTCCCAGCCCGTATTTTGATTTGGATATCAATGATTTTGATGAGTTGTGGGTAGTAAACCCGGGGATGCATGCATTGGAAAATTATACGTTTGACGGAGCTCAGCGGGGGTATTGGGAAAGCACCGGAATCAAACTCGAAGGCTTCAGCGGGTGCTGCAACCCCGCCCATTTTACATTTTTGCCCGACGGAACTTTCGTAACCAGTGAAAAAGGAATGGTTAGAATAAAAGTATATAAACCATCGGGCGAATTGCTGGGAGTGGTGGCGCCTCCCAAAAAGTTTAAAGATGACGGAGAAGCGCCCGATGTTTCCACTGACGAGGAAGGCAATGTTTACGCACTGGATTTCGACCGGAAAATTTTGCGGGTATTTGAACCGCAGGAGTAAAATAATTAATTACCGTAGGTTTTACCTACGGCTATTATAGTTCAATCCGCCGTTTGACGGATTGAAGGAATGGAAAAGAGAAGTGATTTTAGATATTTAGTGTTGGGAATTAAAGTGAAAAAGATTTACTCCGAAGGAGTAAAACAACAATAACCGCAGGTGAAACCTGTGGGAACGGAAAATAAATTTTGGAGAACCCTGAAGGGGTTCAACTGACATAAAAACAAAATACGATGGATCGTAAAGAATTTTTCAAAACCGCAGGACGATTTTTTTTGCTGGGTGGAATTACCGCTTCAGCAGGCTACCTGGTTGTCAATAAGAAAGTGACGGCAAGCTGTTCTGTTTCAAATGTATGTAAGGATTGCGGAATTATTGAATCATGTGAAAATCCGGAAGTAAAAGAGGAGCGATATGGAAGAGAATAAATCAAAAAGCCGGAGGGAATTTATTAACGATGGTATGCGTTTGTCACTGGCACTGGCGCTTGGCGGAATCGGCGGATTATCGCTGAGCAAAGTAATCAAAGACGATTACGTGTGGCAGATCGATCCGTTTTTATGCACGCAGTGCGGACGTTGTGCCACTGAATGTGTGCTTTCGCCATCAGCCGTGAAATGTGTTCATGCTTACGATTTGTGTGGCTACTGCGATTTGTGCGGCGGATATTTAAAACCCGATGCCAATGAACGAACCACTGCCGCCGAAAATCAGCTTTGTCCTACTGCGGCCATCGAACGAAAATTTATCGAGGAGCCTTATTTCGAGTACAAAATCAACGAAGATCTTTGCATTGGCTGCGCAAAATGCGTGAAGGGATGCACTGCTTTCGGGAATGGTTCACTTCATCTGCAAATCATTCACGATATCTGTGTAAACTGCAACGAATGCTCCATTGCACGGGTTTGCCCCTCGGATGCCATTTCGCGGGTAAAAGCAAGCGAAGCCTACAATGTGAAAGGAGATTTTACCAATAATCCTGAATCTTAGCCAACTATTAACGAATGAAAAAACTGAAATATATACTTCTAACCTTTAGCTTTTTAGTTTTCACATTAGCGCTGACTGCCCAGCAGCAGCGTTTCCCAAAGCCGGAATTTGATTCGGGGTACGAACAGCCTGATACTGTAACTCCTGAGCCACGGGCCATTTCAATGGAATATTTTGATGTGATTGTGCTGATAGCATTTTTGGCAATTGCCGCGTATCTCGTTATAAAAAGACGTTCACGGCGCGGAGTTATGTGGCTGTCGTTGCTGGCATTGATCTATTTTGGATTTTACCGCCTTGGTTGCGTTTGTCCAATCGGTGCCATTCAAAACGTCACCCTTTCTTTTTTCGACCCAACCTATGCCATTTCAGCAGTAGTTCTTTTGTTTTTTATATTGCCCTTGCTGATTGCCCTTTTTTACGGAAGAGCATTTTGTGGCGGAGCCTGTCCGCTGGGAGCAATACAGGACGCAGTGGTGGTAAAACCGATACATTTACCAAAATGGCTGAATAAAACACTGGGGCTGATTCCGTACGTTTTTCTTTCTCTCGCAATATTGTTTGCAGCAACCGGAACCGATTTTATCATTTGCCGGTACGATCCGTTTATCGGAATTTTCAGGATGGATGGAACATTTCTGATGATAGCCCTGGGTGTTGCATTTCTGTTGCTGGGCATGTTTGTCGGACGTCCCTACTGCCGGTTTTTATGTCCGTATGGAGTACTGCTGAGCTGGATGTCGCGGTTCTCAAAGAAAAATGTGACGATTACTCCTGCAGAATGCATCAACTGCAAGCTTTGTGCAAAATCCTGTCCGTTCGATGCGATTGAATTCCCAACCGATGAAAAGGAAGTGGTTAAATCAGGCCTCGGAACCAAACGATTTATTCTTTACGCCGCACTCATTCCGGTATGGATTGGACTGGGTGTTTTTATAGGCGCCAAATCCCATACTTTTCTGTCGAAAGCAAATCCTGATGTTTATTTGGCAGAACTGTTGATTTCGCGCCCGGAAGTAAAAAATGATTTAGACAATATCGATGTCCAGACTTTCCTTGCTGCAGGAAAATCAATGGATACATTGGTTCAGGAAGCTGAAGAAATCCGTCATGATTTTTACATCGGAAGTATGATTATGGGTGGATTTCTGGGACTTGTTATTGGTATGACGCTGCTAAATACAGTGGTCTTCCGTAAGCGACAGGATTACGTTGTACATAAAGGAAATTGCGTCAGTTGCGGACGATGTATGGATTATTGTCCGGTGAAGAAGGATAAAAAGTGAGAATGAAATTGATTATATGATTTTAACAGATAAGAAGAAAAAATAACCAGGAATGACCAACAATGATAAATTAAAACTAGCCCAAAATGTTGCCATAATATCCGGAATTTTTTGCACGGTGGTAGCATTGCTCTTGCTGCTCAATTATTGGCAGGTTTCCCAAAGCGATCCAATTGAAAGTAAAGCTTTGGAGGCACTCGTTGAACGATTGAACGATGAGCCAAATAATGAGGAATTGAAACAGGAAATCCGAAATTTCGATCTGCTGGCCCGAAAAGCGTATTTCAACAGTCAGTGGCAGATTGAAACCGGTGCCTGGCTTTTACTTTTAGGAGCTGTTGTTCTGGCAATTTCGCTCAGGTATTTCCATTCGTTAAAATCAAAAATAGAGGAGCCCGACAAAGAGCATGAGAATGAAATCGTCAGCCGTATTATTGCCCAGAAGGGTGTCATTATTACCGGGGCCGTCGTTTTTGTTTTGGCATTCATCGCTTCATTTATTACAGTCGATCACCTGGAACACTACAAGGTGGAAGGTGTGGCTGAAGCAGTATCCGTTTCTCCTGAAGATGAAGGGATTGAGGTGATAGATGTAAGTGAAACTCCACAGGAAGAAACAACTCCGCCACCTGAAGGTGGAACTCCTCCGGCTGAAGTTGAATCGGAGCCTGAGCAGGAAGTGGCGCAACAACAAACCCCGGTTTCTGCAGAAGCCGATCAGGTTGAAGAACAGGCTGCACAGGAAACACCGGCAACTTCACCGGGTTTAACATTGCAACAATTGAAGAATAATCACAACTCTTTCCGTGGCCCATTGG
>DATFJO010000043.1:0-2438 GCA_035269145.1 Tangfeifania sp.
ATTTCAGCGCTTTGGGAATACGGCAATTCTGCATTGCAGGTTAAAATTGAAGGCGGCAACACCTTTCACACCGCTTTTCCGTTTCAGGCCGCATTTGCAGCAAGGTTTGAAAAAGCGAGCGTACTTTTTTCTCCGACTGACACAGAAAACATTACCGTAGCAACTGATACAACAACGAAGCAAGTTCCAGTGGGTGACCCAAACGAAGGTTTTGCCGGCGAGCTCGATTATTTTGTTTCGTGTGTTACCGAAAACAAGCAGCCGGAAAAATGCACACCTGAATCGGCACTCGAAAGCGTTGATATTTGTTACAGACATATTAACAATTTTTGATTTTGGCCTGACTTTTTTAAGAAATCACTTCAAATTCGCCCTGACTTTTTTAGTTTTTTGACTCAAATTCGCCTTGACTTTTTGATTTATTTGTGCTAAATTTGCCCTGATCTTTTTAAATAATCTATATGAGAAGGCTCATTATTAATAGTTTGCTGAAATGGAAAAATGATACAAGCCGGAAAGTATTGCTTCTCAGAGGTGCAAGGCAAGTTGGAAAAACATATATCATAAGGAAATTAGCCAGTGAATTCAGGTATTTTTTGGAAGTTAATTTTGAAAAGGACACAGATGTACATCAATTTTTCGATCAAAACCTGGACCCCGGAAGAATTTGTAATAACCTCTCTGTTTATTACGGAGTTCCGATAAAAGAAAGAGAAACGCTTGTTTTTTTCGATGAAATTCAGAGTTGCCCGAAAGCCATTCAGTCACTGCGTTTTTTTTATGAATCAAAGCCTAAGTTACATTTAGTTGCTGCCGGCTCTTTATTGGAATTCGCCCTGGAAGATCTGCCCTCCTGGGGTGTTGGCCGTATTCGTTCTTTTTTTATGTATCCTTTGTCTTTCGATGAGTTTTTGATGGCACATAATCAGGATGAACTTATTAAAATGAAACAGGAAGCATCTTTTGAAAAACCTGTGAATGATGTGTTTCATGAAAAATTGAAAGATTATTTAAAGAAGTTTCTGATTATTGGAGGAATGCCTGAAGCAGTGCAGAAATATATAACCGACGTGAACGATATAAAATCAGTGCAGCGTGTACTTACAGACATTACAACATCATACTATGATGATTTTTCGAAATACAAAAGTCGTATCCCGATGATTCGACTTCGCGAAATCATGACATCTGTAGTAAAACAGGCAGGTGGGAAATTTATTTTTTCTAAAGCAGGTTCAGGGGCAAACCCTGCTCAGGCAAAAGAAGCGCTTGAATTGCTTGAAATGGCTGGATTGGTTTACAAAGTATATCATACATCCGGACAAGGATTACCATTGGGGGCTGGAGTAAATTACAAAAAGTTTAAAGTCCTGCTTCACGACAATGGAATTTTTCAACAAATTGCCGGGTTAAAACTTTCAGACCTTCTGATTGCCAGTAATATTGATATGCTGAACAAAGGAAGTATTGCAGAAGCTTTTACAGGTGTTGAAATGATTAAATACTCCGATGAACATGAAAAAAAACAATTGTATTACTGGCAGCGTGAAAAAAGAGGGAGCAGCGCCGAAGTGGATTATTTGATTGAACAATATGGCAAAATCATTCCTGTTGAGGTAAAATCAGGTGGCAGCGGTAAAATGCAAAGTCTTAATCTGTTTATGAAAGAAAAAAAGTCTTCTTATGGAATCAGAATTTCACTTGAAAATTTCAGTAGCTATGGAAAAATTCGGGTTGTCCCGTTGTATGCCATTTCAAATTTGTATCGATAAATAAAGTACTGTTATGAATAAACTTTTTTTGTTCGTTTTCTTTCTGACAGGATTCCTGAGTTTTCTGGGTTCAGCGCAGGTAAAAGTAACAAATCTTAAATGCGAACACCTCGACAATCCCATAGGCATTGATGAAGTTCGCCCGCGTTTCACATGGCAAATCGAGTCGGAGCAACCTGGATTTTTGCAGAGTGCATATCAATTGGCAGTTGGAACAGAAAAAGCTCCTGTGGCTTCAGGAAAAGGCAATTTCTGGGAGTCGGGAACGGTGAATTCTTCAGTAATCCCAGTGGTTTATAACGGACCGGAATTGGAGCCATTTACCCGCTATTTCTGGAGCATACGGATACAGGATGAAAACGGGAACTGGTCGGATTGGTCGGAAGTGGCTTTTTTTGAAAGCGGCATGGTGCAGCAAACCAACTGGAAAGGGAAATGGATTACCGACACATACGATTACAATGTGAAGCCGGCACCGTATTTTCGAAAAGAGTTCAGGACTAAAAAAAATGTTGAATCAGCGCGGGTTTACGTTGCTGTGGCCGGTTTGTACGAACTTTCCGTTAACGGAGAGCGAATTGGCGACCACCGGCTCGATCCGACTTATACACGCTTCGACCGCAGGAATTTGTATGTAACTTACGATGTAACCAAAAATTTGCAGCA
>DATFJO010000044.1:0-2281 GCA_035269145.1 Tangfeifania sp.
CGTTTTTTCGAGCGTTTCGTTACCCTTTTTCTCACGATATTGCAGCGACGTTAATCCGTCTCCATGCACCGCCGCATCCATATAAACTGCATCTTCCGCATCCGAATTCCGAATCATCAATCCCATTTTCCGGTGGGGATCAACTCCTTCACCAAAAAATTTCAGGTTGGCCGAAAAGATAAAATCACCTTCCACTTCCTGCGACACAAAATAAAACTCATCGCGCTCAAACCAGACATTATATCCGGCACCTTCAACCCTGAAAGATTGTTCTTTCGCATCAAAACTAAAATCCCCTTTCAACTTGGGATTTCCAATATTTTGACCTTCATATTTTTGAAACATTTCTTGCGAACGAACGGAGAATGCAGATAAAATCATAATGGAAAGAAAAATCGCTATACTTTTCATAAAAAATTAATTGTCAATGTATTATAAATTAATGCTTTATTTAAAACCTTTGTGAATTCTTAGTGAATTTTGTGCCTTTGTGGCATTTGTTTGGTTAGCCACCAAGTCACAAAAACACAAAAATTTTCAATAGTAGAAGTTTTATAAATTTATGCAAAATGCGCTAAGCGGATCAAACCGCTAAGCGCGTTGGCAAACTGCTACTGCACATGCATGGACTGTTCACCTTTTACTTATTACCTTCTACAAAGAATCCCTCAAAGTTAAAAAAGTTGGCAATACTTTTTCAATAGGTTGCTTTTTTTCCACAAACCATGCAGCCAGTTCGCCCATCTTTTCAAAATCGGTTGAAATAACAGAAATTCCCCCGCCAACAATTTGTTTCATGGGGGTGTCGTTGTAGCTCAGTATGCCAATATCTTTCCCCAGTTCAAAACCTTTTTGCCGGCAGCTTTTAATAATTTTCACCAGGTCGGAATCACGAATTACAAAATACGCCTGTCCTTTTTTTAAAGCCGACTCTTCAAATTTTTGCTTCTGATGAAATTCAATCTGATGCTCCCGGCAAAAATTCCGAGTAGCATTAATTGTTTCGGAAGGGTGTGGTGTTGAGGCTTTTTCGTAAACCAAAATCAGTTCATCATACTTTTGAAGACTTTGCAATCCTTCCTCCAGGCATTTTTTTACCGACTCGCTGAAATCCTGCACAAGGTAGCTGACTTTCGATTTCCCCGGATTTCCCATGTCGAGAATCAATAATTTGTTGGAATCGATTTTTCGCAGAATCGGGGCCATTTTTTTGTGGTCGATGCTCATTACAACATATATACTGTAACGCCCCAGGCTATTCTGAATGAGCTGATTGAACACCTCTATGTTGTAATGATGAAATAACAAATCGACCGAGTAGGCTTCCGGCAAATTTTTCCGAAACGATTGATAAAGCTGTTCTTTAAACGCACTGAAATCATCCAGAAGCATGAGCACTTTATACGATTCATTCGCGACAAAATATCCTTTGGTGGGCGCAGATTCAATCACGGCCCGCTTTTTCAGGATGTTGTAAGCTTTAAAAATCGTATCGCGGGAAAATCCGGTCTGGCTGCTCAGTTGATTTACCGACGGCAACTCGTCACCTTCTTTTAAAGTTCCGTTGCTGATGGCTTCGGTAATGGAATGCACCAGTTGCTGAATCTTTGTCTGACCGGAAGATTCGTTGATACGTATCTTGGAAATTTTCATTTGACCTTTCAATCAATAAATCAATCAAGAAGGTGTCCAAATAATTCACAGCGTCATTCTGAACTTGTTTCAGAATCTTGATCTTTTAAGACACAGACCCTGAAATAAATTCAGGGTGACGTTCTTAAATTAGTTGCAATATTTGGACACCTCCATTGTTCAGTACATTATTTATAAATCGGTCCGAAATTCGCACAGGCACGGTAATCCGAGCCTTCTTTGTTCGCGCCGAATGCATTCCATGCACTGGGTCTGAAAATTTTGTCCTCATCCACATTGTGCATATTCACCGGAATACGCAGAATGGAAGCCAGTGTAATCAAGTCGGCTCCGATGTGTCCGTAGCTGATGGCTCCGTGATTGGCGCCCCAGTTGGCCATTACTGAATACACATCTTTAAAAGCTCCCTCACCGGTTGTTTTCGGAACAAACCAGGTCGTCGGCCATGTAGGGTTGGTGCGTTCATCCAAGACTTTATGCACATCTACATCAAGTTCCACGGTGTAACCTTCGGCCAGTTGAAGAACCGGTCCGATTCCTTTTACAAGGTTCACGCGCGACATGGTAACCGGCATTTGTCCGGCTGTTTTAAACTGGCTGGAATAACCGCCGCCTCTGAAATATTCGC
>DATFJO010000045.1:0-4584 GCA_035269145.1 Tangfeifania sp.
TCAATGGCTTTCATTGCAATCCGGCTACCTCCCAAAAACATAATATTTTTAACGGCAAACGTTTTTTTGGCAGTGAGTTCAAAAACCTTTTGCTGTTCAACCCGCGTAGTTATAAAAAATACGATATCACCATCTTTTATAAAATCGGTTCCGTTGGGGATGATTGTTTCATTTTCGCGATTAATAGCAACCACCAGAATATGTTCATTTTCCTGTGCAAGCTCCTCAAATGTTTTGTTCAGAATCGGGGCATCTTTCCGCACCTTAATTCCAAGCAATAACAATTTTCCGTTCGAAAACTCGATCAACTGCCGGGTACCGGTCTGTTTCACCGATGCTACAATTTCTTTGGCCGCCAGGCTTTCCGGATAAATCAGTTCATGAATCCCCAGGTTATTCAGTTTTTCGCGGTACCTTTTCTGAAGGTATTCTGAGTTATTGATTCGGGCAATGGTACGCCCTACCCCAAGATAGGAAGCCATGGAGCAAGCCAGCACATTTCGCTCTTCGAAAGGTGTGACGGCTATAAAAAGATCGGCCTTTGCCAGGCCGGTTTGTTTTAAATCGTGAAAAGAGTGCGCAGAACCGGTAACTGTCATCAAATCGACATCTCCGCTTAATTTTGAAAGCTTTTCAAGTGAATCGTCCATCAGAACGATATCATGATCTTCATTACTAAGCATCCGGGCTAAATGAGTTCCAACTTCACCGGCTCCTGCAATTACAACTTTCATTTTAAACCACCTTTTTTAAAATTCGGTACAAATTAAAAGAATACACATGGATATACCAGAATTCTTATTGCTTTTTCTATTTAAACAACAATTCATTTAATGTAAAAGATGAATAAGATTACCATTTTTCCCTGAACGCCCCATTTTCGCTGACAGTATACACACTCATCAAAGTTGAAACATTTTGGGACGGGTAACGACCGATGTTTACAAATACCTGGCTTATAGTTTGCAACTTTGTTTTTGGCAAGTCCCGCGAAGTTCCAATAATGATTTCAGGAATAATGTTTCCGGCTATTTTTTTATTGGCAGAACTTAGGCAGAAAATCCGGTTTTGAAAACAGATAAACCTTTGGCCAACACACAATAAATCATCCTCAAAAACAGAGTCGGCAGCTAAATAAACCGGGGCATCAAGCCTGTAACGGCTAATTGTTTTCTGAATCATATTAACTGAATAGTCATCAGCCGTAATCTCTTTTTCGGAAATGATATAATTCCTGTTGCCGGAGATGAGATGAACGATGGTGTTTTCGGATTCGTTATAAACAATGATTTCGTTTCGAAATAAATTTCTGATTTCAGCACTCAAAGTGGTAGCTATAACCAATAAAAACAGAAACATTGCCAGTTTAAAATAACGCCGGCCTTTTGAGCTGATAAAAACAAACAACGACAACAAAGAGGCTGTAAGAAAAATCAGTTCGGCAGGAAGCAATGAAAATTCGATTATTGAGTGTGGCAGGTTCTCGATAAACTGAAGTGCGGAATATACAATTCCGACAACGCTGTTTACAAGCGTTGAAAGAATTTCTGAAAGAACCGGAACACTGTTAAAAACCAAAAGTGCCATACCGCAGGGAATCAAAAAAATAACTGCCGGAATGACAAACAAATTGGAAATCCAGAAGTAGACCGGAAACTGGTTAAAATAAAAAACGGATACAGGAAATGTAGCAATTTGTGCCGCTACTGAAACGGTAAGTAATTTCCAGAAATAGAGCGGTACTTTATAACGGATGCTCACCAGCTTTTCAAGACGGGGCTGTAAAAATACAATTCCAAAAACAGCAACATAAGAAAGCTGAAATCCCACTTCGAACAGGTTATTCGGATTGATTAGCAAGAGCAAAAATGCCGAGGCCGCCAGTGTGTTGTATATATTTGTTTGCCTGCGCATGTTTTTGCCAATCACCACAAATGAAAACATGGTTGCTGCCCGCGAAACCGACGGCGAAAGCCCGGTGAGAAAAGCAAAAATCCACAACGCAGAAATAACCAGGAAAACAAAAAATACCCTGCCTGTTTTTTGCCGCTGCAAAAATCCAAATAAAATGCCCAGCACCATGTAAACAATGCCCACATGCAACCCCGAAACTGCCAGAACATGCATCGCTCCCGCCGATGCAAAAACACGCCTCGTTTCCGGATCGAGGCCACGTTTGTAACCTAAAGTGAGAGCCGATAAAATCTGCATCTCATTTTCGCCCAGGTTTTGATGTTTGTAGATACTGAGCAGTTTCAATCGTATTCTTTCTGCAAAAACAGGGATGGAAAATTTACTTTCTGCATTTACTTTTTGCCAGCTATTGGCAGGTATATAAACCTGTCTGTAAATTTTCTTTCGCGCCAGGTACGACTTGTAATCAAACTCAAACGGATTTCCCTTGTTTTCGATCATTTGTGGCGACCGGTTAAAAATCAGCCGGTTGCCGGGTTTTAATTTACTGGCTTCGGGGCTCTTTTCAAACCACACCATTATCTTTTCCTGGGCCTGCCAGACAGAATCGTTTCGGGAAACAGCATCAATTTTTAACACTGCCTGGTACGAATTGGGCTTTTCCTCAGGAATTTCAATCACCACCGCACTAAATTTTCCCTCTTCGTAAAAAACCGGTTTCTGATTGTAAAGTGAATAAACGAGTATTCCGAGAAAAACAAAAAAAAGTTGAATTGAAAATCCCCAGTACGGAGCTACCCGGTAATTGTAAAAATAGTGCAGAAAAATAACAATGCTTAGTAAAAATAATAAAATCAGGCTGGGAAAAACAGGTTCCGGTTTAAAAAAAGACGAAAGTGCTATGCCTGTAGCCAGAGCCAAAGCGAAGCGTAGGAAGGGTATTTTTTGCAACGTTTTTTCCAATCTTTTCCGGTGTTAATTGAGACAAATTTAAAAACGGGAAAGACCGAAAAAAGGTTACAGTTTATTTAACCGGAATTTTTATCCGGTAATGAGGTGTTATCTTACCGGTTGTGATGTCGCGCAATTTACTTTTCAGCAACCTTTTCCGCAAAGGCGAAAGGTAATCGATGAAAAGAATTCCTTCGAGATGATCGAATTCGTGCTGAATAATCCGGCCCGCATATCCGGTAAATTCTTCCTCATGCAATTCGAAATTTTCATCGAAATATTTAACGCGCACATAATCAGGACGCTTTACATCTTCCCTGATTTCGGGCAGGCTGAGACAACCTTCGTTCATCACCCATTCATCGCCGCCGCGTTCAATTATTTCAGGATTGATAAAAACTTTTTTGAAGTCTTTCAATTCAGGTTCTTCATCGGCACCCGAAGAGGCATCCACCATAAAAATACGGATTGATTTTCCAACCTGTGGCGCAGCAAGCCCTACCCCATCTGACGAATACATGGTTTCCCACATATTTTCAACTATTTCGTTCAACCCTTCAAAATCTTTTGCAATTTCTTTTGCTTTTTTTCTCAATAAAGGGTCGCCATATACTGTTATCGGATACTTCATTTCAAATGCTGTTTCTTTAAACCGGCAAAAAAATTACACCAGTAGTTTTACTGAATGTTTCTTTTCTGCTCCATGTAACTTTGTAAAATAATAGTGGCGCTAATTGCATCGACCATTGCCTTATCTTTTCTTCCTTTTTTCCCGATTCCGCCGTCAATCATAGTTTGAAAAGCCATTTTCGATGTAAATCTTTCATCAGCCAGATACAGCGGCTTCTCAGGATATTTTGTTTTAAATTTTTTGATGAACGGATTAACGTAAACAACAGCCTGAGATGCTTCGTTGTTCAATTGCCGTGGATACCCGACCACTACTTCGTCCACTTCCTGATTCAGAAAATAATTTTGCAGAAAATCCCAGATAGTATGCGTAGCAATAGTTGCCAACTTGTTGGCAATTATTTGCGACGGATCGGAAACTGCAATCCCAATGCGTTTTCTTCCGTAATCGATGGCCAGTATTCTTCCCATAATGTTTTTTTGCGGGTGCAAAATTAATCAGAATCCCGGAGAAAAGAAATATTTTTTAATTATTTGAACCAAAGTGTTTTAACAGTTCACAAATAGTTTAAATAATAATTTGGCACAAGCTTTGCATTTTCACTAATAATACCGGTAAGAAAGGCGCCTGCAGACAAGGCATTTTACAGTTGAATTTAAATCTGAGAGTCATGAAAACAAATCATACAAATCTGTTCGCCGGGTTGCTCATATTAGTAATAGTAGCAGCAACAAGCACTCCAACATTTGCACAGCGAAGATCGGGTGAAAGAGGCAATCGTGTTGAAACAAGCGAAAGGAGCCGCAGTAATAAAGTTCGCAAAAACAGCACATTTCGGGAAAACGAAAAAACGACCCGAACTCCACGCGAATCAACCGTGCGCTCCAGGAGAAGCAGTCGTTCTGAAAACCAGGGCAATGTTAAAAGCAGCCGCCCTGCTCAAAAAACCGAGCGCCCGTCGGTTAATCAAAACAGGTCAGTTCGTAAAACCGAACGACCTTCAGTAAATCGCAGCCGGTCATCATCAAACGACAGAAGAATTTCGCGAAGCACTCTACCAAGGGTGAACCGTGAATCGAATCCGGCCC
>DATFJO010000046.1:0-2665 GCA_035269145.1 Tangfeifania sp.
GCGCTGACTGAAGCACTGCGGACCGGAAATCCGGAACATTTTAACGGAACCATCGACATGTTTCCGCAGGAAGGAAAATACCATTACGATGGACACCGAAAATGCAATGTTTGCTGGGATCCGGCGGAAACGCTTCGTAACAATTACATTTGCCCGGTGTGCGGAAAACCGGTAACGGTAGGTGTGATGAACCGTGTAATTCACCTCTCAGACCGGGAAGAAATTTCGGAGCGGCCCAATAAACTGCCGTTTCGCTCTATCATTCCGCTGCGTGAAATTCTTTCGGAAATTAGCGGGGTAGGGGTGAAATCCAAGAAAGTGGAGGCAGAATACACCCAGACTGTTCAGAAACTTGGAAAAGAGCTGGATATTCTTTTGGAGATTTCACTTGAAGACATTGCTGAAAAATCCTCAAAAGTATTGGCTGAAGCTATCCGCCGGATGCGGAACCGCGAAATTATTATTCAGGAAGGTTACGACGGAGAATACGGGGTGATTAAGGTTTTCCGCCCCGGCGAAGTAAAGCAATTTGAAGCCTCAAAATCTCTTTTTAAAGTTGAAAAACAGGAACCGCCGGAACAGCGGGCACTGATTAATTTCGATTTGAAAGGAATCCAGCAACTGCTTCATCAGAAAGAGGAACTGGAGAACCTGGCGGCTGAAAAGGCTGAAAAATATGAAACATCATCTTCTGAAAATTCAGCGTTTAACGGGCTGAATCCGGAACAGTTTGCCGCCGTTCAACACACCGATGGCCCTTCGCTCATCATTGCCGGGCCCGGAACCGGGAAAACCAAAACGCTCATTAGCAAAATTGCCTGGCTAATTGGGAATCACATAGGTAAACCGGAAGAAATTCTGGCCATTACTTTTACCAATAAAGCCGCCGGTGAATTGAGCGGGCGGTTGCAGGAATTGATTAAAAAGAAAGCAAAGGCAGAAAGCGCGACCATTGCCACTTTTCATGCTTTCGGACTGTCTGTACTGAAAGAATATTATGAGAAATTCAATCGCACCGAAAATTTTATGCTGCTTGATGAAACCCTGAAAATGCAGATTATTCAATCATTTTCTGAGAAAAATGCGAGGGAACCCAAAAAATTAGCGACTGAATTTTCAGAAATAAAATCAACTAATCAACAGGAAACTGCACTCTTTAAAAAATACGAGAAAAGGCTGGAGGAACTGGATGCGTTTGATTTGGATGATTTGATTGTGAAGCCGCTGGAACTTTTTGAAAAGGATGAAAAAATCAGGGAACAATTCAGGCAACGTTTCCAATACATTTTTGTAGATGAATACCAGGATACCAACGATGCTCAGTATCAATTGTTACGGCAACTCGCCCCGGATTCAACGTCAAATCTTTGTGTGGTAGGCGACCCAAATCAGTCGATTTATGGATTTCGCGGAGCCAATGCCGGCTACATTCAGCGTTTCACGGACGATTATCCCGGGGCAAAAGTTTTTCGTTTGAAGCAGTCTTACCGTTGTTCACAAACCATTCTTTCGGCTTCGGCCGATGTGCTGGCACAACCTTCAGGATTACTTGAAGGAATTTCGGAAGGTGTGCAGGTTTCCATCTCTGAACAGCCCACCGGTGCTGGCGAGGCCGAGTTTATTGCACGGCAGATTATGGAACTGGTGGGAGGAGTCAGCTTCTTTTCCATCGACAGTTCGGTTACGCAGGGAGATAAAAGTGAAACCATCAGCAGCCTTTCCGATCTGGCCGTTTTATGCCGCACTCGGAGCCAGTTTGAGGCTGTTGCCAAAGCGCTGAACGACCACCAAATTCCTTACCAGGAAGTAGGAACTGTCCCGTTTTTCAAGGATGAACCGTTTCAAAGTTTTGTCGATTTGCTGAGTTTGTTTTTATCCGGCAATTTCGAAAAGGCAGCGCCGGTTTTCAAGCTGAAGAAACGGGAGATTTCGAAGTTTCATTTTGAAATGGCGCAGGAAGAAAAGAAGAAGGCAGGTTTTAAATCATTCCTGAATTACGTGAAAAAAATGTTTTTCTCCGATGAAGAATTTAACAATGAGAACTGGGAACGATTTATCAGTATGGCCGAAAACATGCAGGATTTGGGGGAGTTTATCAGTTTTCTGAAACTGGGTTCAGGTTCTGACATCTACAAAAAGAACCTCGAAGCAGTTTCGCTGATGACGCTGCACGCTTCCAAAGGACTGGAGTTTGAATGCGTGTTTATTCCGGGATGCGAAGATGGTTTGCTGCCTTACAATCTCTACAAAACCGAAGTGGATGAAGAGGAAGAAAAGCGGTTGCTTTATGTGGGAATGACCCGCGCCAAAAAGCTGCTTTACATCACCCACGCCAAAACCCGCTGGCTGCGCGGAAGAAAATTTAACCTGCCGAAAAGTCCTTTTATCGCGTCGATTCAGCAGGAGCTCATTCAGCAAATTAAAAATAAGACGCGAAAAAAGCCCGGTGAAAAAGATAATCAGCTAAGTTTGTTTTGAAAAATAGATTTTTAGACGATTAGTATCAGGTATCAAGACTAAAAGTATGTTACTGGCAATTGACATAGGAAATACCAACATTGTTTTTGGAGTGTACGATGAGAACAGTTGGCAGAATAACTGGCGCATTCAAACCGACCAGCTAAAAACTGCCGACGAGTATGAAGTTATCTTTCGTACGTTGATG
>DATFJO010000047.1:0-4736 GCA_035269145.1 Tangfeifania sp.
CGGTAAACCGGAACTTTTGCTGGATGTCGAATTGTTTTTTCATTATTTAGAATTTTAGACACAAGATTATTAGACACAAGACGGTTCTATCGCATGGCGCCTTTGGTGGCAGCCATAACTGCAGCGGTTCGTACCATTCTGCTTCCTCCTGTGTTGGTGCCGGATGCCTGTACAATCCACGATGCAATTTTGGGTACCAGCGCCATACCGATAATGCCACAAATAGGAACTATCAGGTTGGAAACATAAAATAGTTGCGGTTGATAAACGGGCATTGCACTGATTTGGGCAATCTCGGTATCGAGCACAAAAATCAGTATTTCCTGCACCAACGACAAAACCAGAAGGGCAATTGGCAGGTAGAGGTTCACATTGATAAACCGGGCAATCCACTGCAGGTAGTTATCCTGGAATCCATCGAAAATGGAGAGCGCAAAAACCAGTGGCCCAAAAATCACCAGCAGAATACAAAACACCGTTCGCAAAAAAGCAATCAGGTAAACCAGTACTTCAAAAATGGTTTCAAACAGTTGCCGGATGGCATCCATGATGAAAAAATTGATTTGGTTTTGCAATGCCCGGCCTGTGACAATGTTGTAGGTAGTCAACAACAGGTTGATTCCTTTGTCCCATAACTGTGCTTCTTTCTCCTCATTTTCGTAGAAAATGGGTAAGTCAGTAGTAAGGATGGCCTGCTGTTTTTCATCCAGCTTTTGTTTGACGATGTGCTTCTTGTCGGCATAGACTGCTTCGGATAAGTTGGTCAGTCCTTTGGTTGGCACCATCAACAGGTTGACAAACGGTCCCCAGAAAGTAATGACCAACAACAGGGCAAATGGTCGGAGCAATGGAAGAATGTAAACCGGATTATCTGCGATTAGTTGCTCATAAATTCGTTTTGAGATGTAGAAAAAAGCAGCAATTCCCCCTATGGCCCTGGCCATATTTATCAGTACATTGGCGTGACTGATTCCTGAAGTAATCAGAAAATCAGTAAACGTAAAAAAGCTGTCTGTAGTAATAACCTGTAACAACATACGTTGATTTTTATCGGGTTAGAAAAGAATAACTGGCTTGTGATGATTGACCGAAGGACTCAAAATACTGGAGCTTCTTGAAGGTGTAATCCACTTCTCCCAGCAGTCGGGTGATTTCCGTTTTCAGGTTGCCAAACGAATCAATTTTATGTCCGTGATTGGATTCCAGCAAATTGACCAGCAGAAACTGCGAGAACAGTTCATTGGCTTCGTCCTTAAGCAACTTTTTGATTTTAACATTAACTCCGTCTCCGTTTATCTGGTCAATTTTTTGATAGACTTGCAGGAACATTCCGGTGAGTTCCCACAGGTCTCCCAACTGGTCAAAACGGGCATCAAAAATCGTTTGGACAATTTTCTGTTGCTGTTTCGTATTGATTTTTATTAGTCCCTTTTCGATGTACCGGCCGTTCATTAATGACTGCTCAATCAGTCGCATAATAATTTTAGCCAGGCCTGTTTTGGTCTTCCCGGAAATCTCAGTGGCATCGATTACCGGAACTGATAGTACATTCCAGTAATAATGGGTAGGCCAGGAACGAATAAAATAATAGGGAATTCCGATAATTCCGCCTTTAAATGCGATAAATGCCATCGGGTAACTTCCGTTCATATCCGGGTAAGTGCCGGTCCATTTTTTTACCTCAAATTTCTGCCCACTGGTTTTACTAATGTTCAAACCAATAATTATAATCAGAATGATGCTTACTTTCAATAATACAGCATTGGTGTTTCTTAATTTCAGAATGGTTTTCATTGCTAAAAATTTACTGGTAAAGGCTGTAGTAAAGTGCAAATGCTTCAAGGTTGCCGCTCTGGTGGCTTTTCATATAAGATGCATACAGCAACTTATTGTAGAGGTAGCTGATGGTTCCGTAATGCTGTTTGACACTGGTGTAGATTTCGTTGATGGTGTCATATCTTTGTTTGTCGTCCATCATAAAAAGATCATCCTGCAGGATGGTATTCAGAATGGTGGTAACCAGCTTCCGGCTGTCTTCCAGTATGATGTCAAACGATTCCACAATCACGGCTGCCTGTTGCGGTGAAAAATTATCGTCCTGAACCAGTTGAGGTAATTTCTGAGTGTAAATATTTACCACTTTTGAAAGAATTTCGCGGGTCTCCTGAACCCGTTTGTAGTCTTTTATCAGCGTGGAAACTTTCTCCAGGCTTTCCAGCATTTTCTGGTCAATTCCCAAAATCTCACCGGTCAGGCCTTTGATGTCACCGTTCAGGGCCTCTATCAACACATTGTACCAGTTTATTTTGGTCAGGATTCCCCTTTCCTGGGTCCACTGGAATTCACGCTGGATACCTGCTCCCAAATCGGTAACAGGAATGGGTGACTGGGCTTTTACTTCCCGGACAAATAATCCGGAAGCAAGAATCAGAATCATTGTCGTTAAAAAAATTGCTTTCATTGTTTTTGTTTTTAATGGTTTCAAAAATTCTAATTGTTACATGGTTTCGAGGATATCAAGCAGAGTTTGTTCTCCCCGTGATTTCTGAAGTATCATTTCTTTCTCTTTCTGTTCGGTGGTGTAGCAGAAGTATTCGGCACGGCTCACTTCCAGTGCAAATACTCTGGACCAGCCACCGAGTGCAATAAATACTTCCTTAAATTTTCGGGTGCCTGGCAGGTTTTTATTGATGGACAATACCTGGTCTTTCTGAAACTCGGTCAACCCTAGTACCTGGCTGATTTGGTCAAACTTGTTTTTGAACTTGCCCATGTCCAGCAGAATCCTCGTATCGGCATTGTTGATAATGGCATCCCGGATAACGGGCGACGAAATCACATCGTCCACTTCCTGAGTGACAACCATCGCCTCCCCGAAAAATTTACGAATGGTCTTAAAAAAGTATTTTACATAGCCAGCCATCTGGGGAGTGGCTATCGCTTTCCATGCTTCCTCGATACAGATAACTTTCCGGATGCCTTTTAGCCGGCGCATCTTTTGCAAAAAAATATCCATAATTATCAGGGTGGCCACCGGGAAAATTACAGGGTGGTCTTTGATGTTATCCAGTTCAAACACCAAAAACGGACAGGTGAAAAATTCATCGGTCTGCATGGGTTTGTTGAGCAAGTATTCATACTCACCGCCGTGGTAATATTTACTTAGAATGAAAAAATATTCATTGCTATTAAAATCCAGGGACTGCTCTTTTACCAGCCGGGGTATAAACTCCAGGCAGAAAACATAGTACCCGTTGAAACTGCGCTCAAGGTTTTTCGTGTTGAAAAATGCAGTTACCGAATGGGCAATCACATCTTTCTCCATTCCGGTTAACGATTCTTTGTAAATCGTATATAATACTGACAGGATGGTTTGCCGTCTTTCCAGGTCAGGTTCACCATCGCTTACAAAGGGATTAAATGAGATGGGATGTTCTGCAGAGAACTCTACCAAACGGGCGCCTCCTTTTCCTTTTAACCGTTCATCCAGGTAAGCTGTAAGCAGCTCATAGCTTCGGCCAACATCGAGTAAAACAATATGGGTATCGCCATTTTCAGCATATTGCCTTAGCAGGTGGTTGGTGAAAAAGGATTTTCCTGAACCGGAGCCACCAATGATGATTTTGTTGCGGTTATGGATGATACCTTTTTCCATGGGTTCGTCCGACAAATCAATTTTCACAGGGCTTCCTTCCATCCGGTTGGAAAGCCGGATGATAAATGCCGACGGGCTGTCCCTCACCGGTGATTCAAAATTGGTCAGGCAGCAGGCCTGCGGCACCTGAGTAATAAACAGCTCGGTTTCCGGCAACTGCGTGGAAAACGGTACACACGCAAAAAAGAGCAGCGGTAAATCAAAGCTATGCTGGTATGGAAAGCAGTTCATCTGCGAAAAAGCGCTTGCTGTTTCGCTTTTGTGTTGTTTCAATTCCCTGATGGATCCATCCATCAGGGTCACATTAAAATGGGTTTTTACCACTTTTTCACCGGAAGTTTGAACAGTATCAAGAAAATTTTCAATCAGCCCGGCATTGACCTTGTTTTCAGAAGAAAACCGCGAAAGACTGTATATTTTTTTGTAGTTGCCTTCCAGCATGGCTTTTACTTCCATTTGGCCCGGCATATAAATAAACTGGTTGGTGATGTGCGAAAACGGAAGGTTATACGTCACCGGATAAACAAAGGAGACCGGCAGGCCAGTGCGGGGATGGCCGGAAAGTGGCCTCAGTTCCGATGGCAGATGTGAATAATCACTCAGACTCAGCATCTCCACAAACTGGTCCATCACCCGCAGCCGGTCCCTGAAGTCTATCCCTCCCAATACGGGTTGTCCTTTCCTGAAGTTCAGGGTCAGGTAACGTTCAATTAATCCCGGTTGCTTCGTATTGCCAATGGCTTGTTCCCGGCTGATGATCCGGCAACCGATTCCGCTTCTCGAAAACAGTGAAATCAGGTTGGATCGGAGTTCATGTAACTTTTCGAGCATCCGTATTTCCTGCTGTTTTTGTTTCCGTGAGAAAAGCAGGGCTGATCCCAGGTAGTTTTTCAGAAGACCGGCATTCAGTTGGCTAACGTAGAGGTAGCACTCATGTCTTAAAAACGGTCTTCCGGTAAAATGACTGAGGTAACTGCTGTCCAGGCTTTTTTCAGCTTTTGATTGACTTTCTTTCCCGTTCTCCGCATCTCCAAATCGCTTGGCAAAAAAGAAATCCTGTTTGTGAAGCAGGGTATTTTCC
>DATFJO010000048.1:0-13326 GCA_035269145.1 Tangfeifania sp.
GCCGTTAACATCTCCCGGAGGACAGCAAGTTCCACCGGCATTCCACCATACACTCATGTATCCGGCAGGGTCGCCGGGAGGACTCATAAACCACCAAAGGCCGCCATCGCCACCTTCGCCGGCAAATTCCCAGGTTTTTCCTTCTGATGTGTTTTGGCTAACCAAATCGTACCAATCTTGTTCGAGTGGTGTATCCAGTACATCGATAGTTACATCAATTGTTTTTTCAAAAAACTCTGCTCCCAGTGTTCCCACAAAAGTAAAAGTTGATGTTCCCGGGATAGGGTAAACAATTTCTACTTTATTGGTGAGGGCTTTTCCCAGGTTATAGTCCCAGTAACCTGTTACTCCGGGCGTATTCATGCTCAGTTCAACGAGGTTACCATTGGATTCGTTCTGGGTTGCAACCAGTTCAACACCTTCAACAGTTGTGCTGTTTTCCAGTGTTTGTTCATCAACAATTGATTCGCACGATACCATCAGTATCATTAATCCAATTGACAGGCTGATTATTTTATTTATTTTTTTCATATCTTTCTAATTATTAGCATTTTACTATTTTACTGCCATCCCGGGTTTTGCTCGTAAACCCCATTTGACAATCTCATTTCAGTTTCAGGAATTGGAACCCGGCCTTTGGTTTCCGGCCTGTAATTTACGCTATAATTAGCTTCCGAACCTGAATTCCGTACATCAATTACATAGTCGAATGCAGTATTTACATCACCCCATCTAACCAGGTCAAACCAACGTAATCCTTCAAAAGCCAATTCATGCAATCTTTCCTGTTTTAGTGCTTCCAATGAATATGCCACAGGCTCTAAACCAGCCCTTGCTCTTACTGCATTCATTCCATCAGCAGTTCCACTAATTTCTGAGTGCATTAACAATACATCGGCATAGCGCATCAGAATATAATCCTGTGCATGCATCAACTGCATATCGGCATTCCCCCAATCATACAATTGTACAAACATTCCTTTAACTGTACCTGCCTCATCGGCATACTGCAGGGCAGTGTATTTTTTATTAAAGAATCCGGTTTCATGGTCTCCTTTATCGCCCTGATAAGCATCAGTGCCTTGAGGGGCCTGACCAACCTGAAGAATTGAACCCAGTTTCCTTGGATCTTCGTCATTCCACTGACTGAATAATCTTGGATTTACTGTACACCAACCCCATCCTTGTCCGAATGGCACAAGTGAGTTGTCACGAATTGCTGTAAACAAAGCATATCTGTTGGTGTAAATGTTTCCGTTTGACCAACCCCAATCTCCGAAAGAGAATCGTTGGGCAAACATGGTTTCATAGTTTCCAGTTCCAAAGGTGGGAGAATGGCCATCCTGACCAACCCATGCCAAACCTTCTTCCTCGGCCCAGGGCAGCACTGTTCTGCCGGCAGCCGTATTCAAATATGAATAGGGCCAAAGGTTTCTGAAATCACTTGCTAACTGATACCCGCTGTTATTCATCAGGTCTTCCAGTTCAGCCTGAACATCGGATGCTGACATAGAACCTCCTTCAACCAATGGCAATTCAGTGGTTGACTGGCCTTCCATGTTAGTCATGTAGCCGGTATAAAATAAATAAACTCTTGCCAGATAGGCTTGTGCAACCCATTTATTGGCATGTCCATACCGGGATGTTGGAATCTGAGGGAATGGAGTGGAAGGCATGGTTTCAATT
Source organism: Tangfeifania sp. (assembly GCA_035269145.1). Classification (GTDB taxonomy): domain Bacteria; phylum Bacteroidota; class Bacteroidia; order Bacteroidales; family Prolixibacteraceae; genus Tangfeifania. Next base: position 1,687 of record DATFJO010000048.1, read on the forward strand.
GCGAGTTGCAAATCGGTAGCAATTTGCGCAAAAGTTTCAGTAAAAGTAGAACGGGGTGCATCCCTGGGATCGCCGAGTTCAACGATTAATGGAACTCCTCCAAAAAATTTCCCCAATCGGAAATAGTAGAAAGCCCTCATAAACAGTGCTTCGCCAATTGTCTGGTCTTTAAAAGCCTGCGCTTCTTCAGGACTGCTGAAGAAACTGGTAAAATCAGCTTCGGCTGTATTTTCGATTATCCCTGTTGCTCTTACTATACCGTTATAGGATTGTACCCATAAATCTCGATAGGTATCTTCTGCGGGATCTTCAAAATTATCAACCCACTTGGCCGACTTATCATCGGGGCCACCGCCACCCAACATCATATCTGACATTAAATTAGCGGCCACTGCCTCGTAACTATGCACATTAGGAGTATAAATTGCATTATACACCCCTGCCATGGCTTCCTCTATGTCCTTCGGAGTTCTGTAAAATGTCTCCAGACTTTTTCCATACAAATTATCTGTGTCCAGTAAATCCTGGCTACAGCCTGATGCAAGAAACAATCCTGCAAAAAATGTAATATATATTAGTTTTTTCATCATCATATATTTTTGATATTAAAAGGCAATATTTAATCCAAACATTACAGTTCTTGGCAGCGGATATAAACCAAGGTCAATACCTGATGCCCAACTAGCATCGTGTCCAAAACGAACTTCCGGATCCATGCCATCATACTTGGTAAAAGTATACAAGTTATTTACCGCAGCATATACTTTAAGATTTGAAATAGCCCTGAATTCGGAAAGCACCCGGCTGAAATCGTACCCAATAGTCAGGTTGCTTATTCTTACATAGTCTGCATCGTGCATGTAAATATCCGAAATGAACTGTTGGTTTCTGTTTGATCCGTAGGTCAAACGAGGCATTTTCGTAGAAGTACCTTCTCCGTGCCATCTTTCAAATACACTTGAAGTATAGTTCTGGGTAAACTGGTCGGCAAACGACCTGTACGACTGCATAACCTGCATGCCGAATTTCCCGGTCAGCGTTGTATTTAAATAAACGCCTTTGTAATCCAGGTTTATTTGCATACCCATTTCGAAATCAGGATTTGGATTACCCAGCATTACTTTATCATCTTCATTAATAAATCCATCCTGGTTCTGGTCGACAAAGCGGACATCACCGGGACGTTGATCATTAAAATAAGGATTTCCATCGGGTGTTAGCCATGCTTCCACTTCATCCTGATTTTGCAAAATTCCATCTGTTTCGTAACCGTAGAAATATCCGATTGGATATCCAACTTCAACTCTTGAAACAGCAGCAGTACCTTGAGATAAAACATGTGAAGGACCATGAATGATTCCATCTGTATTGGCAATTCTGGTAACTTCGTTTTTATTATAGGCTCCGCTTAAGGTAACGCCATAATTGAAATCGCTTATTCTGTCATTCCAGTTCAACACAATTTCGAAACCGGTATTTTCAATATCACCGCCATTGATAAAAGGAGCTGCTGCGCCAGAGGTTCCCAGAACTGGTGCCTCAAGCAGCCAGTCTTTGGTTGTTTTCTTATACCAATCTAAGGTAACTCCCAGTCGTGAATCCAGCATTCGTGCATCCAGGCCAATGTTTAACTGTTCCGATGTTTCCCATGTAACATCAGGATTGGGAACTCTTTCGGGATAAGCAGTAGTACCAGATACTGGTTTGGTATCGCCGAAGAAGTAACCCGGAAAAACGTAAGCGATTTGCGATGAGTAAATAAAATTAGGGATGGATTGGTTACCATTCTGCCCCCAACTGGCTCTCAATTTTGCAAAATCAATAATATCCGTTGCACTTTCCATGAAATCTTCACTGGTCATTACCCAACCGGCGGAAATTGATGGAAAGTAGCCCCATCTGTGACCTTCCGCAAAGTTGGAAGAACCATCTGCACGCATTGTAACTGCAACAAGATATTTTTCCAAATAGTTGTATTGTGCCCTTGCGATGTATGACATTAAACCACCGCCACCGGCTGCCCAGTCGGCACCCCAGGTGTTGATATCGCTGATAGATTCCGGGCTTTTCGTATTATTAATATAAGCATAGCGTGGGTCTCCCGGGAACAACAAATTTGTTCTTGAGCCACCAACTTCTGTATTAATCTGGTTCTGGAGTAACTCGTAACCAACCAGTCCGTTAATATTATGGTCGTTAATCTGGCGTTCGTAAGAAAGCGTGGTTGTCCAGGTCCAGTTGTTACCAAAATACTGGCTTTGCTGTGCACCATCCACATCATCAGTATAAAGGGTTCCTAATGCATAGGTTGGGTTCATGGATCTGCTATGTCCAAACCAGGCATCGATACCATAAGATGAACGCAATTTTAGATCTTTAATTGGTTCCAGCTCTGCAAAGAAATTACCAACAACCTGATTTCCCTTTCCATAGTTGTAATTGGTTGCATAATACATTGAAGCAATTGGGTTCGTATGCTGGTTGATGCCGTCCATTGTTGGTGTAAATCCAAACTCATTGATGTTGTTTTCAATGGCTGGTTGCCAGTAAGCCGGCATCAATGGGTGCTGTACAAGAGCATTGTGCAGGTCATTCCAGTAAATATTCCCTGTTCGTGCACTTCTGTTTTCGGAATTTGTATAGGTTATATTTTCACCTACTGTAAGAATATTGTGTTCCGAATTCTTTTTCAACACCATTTGCGTGTTCAACCGCGTTGTCAGTCGTTTATAACCTGCATTGGTTATATCGCCTCCAATAATACTTTGTTGATCTAAGTAGGAAATACCCATTGAATAGGTAATATCCTTGCTTCCGCCGGTGATATTTACAGCATGGCTCTGAACCGGAGAATTTTTAGAAGTCATCTCATCAATCCAGTTGGTGCCTTCCCATCCATTTTGCAACTTGTTCCAAACTTCTTCTCCCAATTGGGTGCCTAATTCACCTTCAAAATTGTTATTAAGCCAGTCATTGTCTTTAATTTTGGACTCCCAGTCCCATGGTTCAAGACCATCGTTAACTCTACCCTCGTCCATTATATACATATACTCCTGGGCTGTTAACGGATCCAGGTTTTTGTATATATTTTGAACTCCGTAGTAAGCGTCGTAGGTGATTCTGGGTGGGCTATCCTGACTACCTTTAACAGTAGTAACAAGCACAACACCATTTGCTGCACGAGAACCATAAATGGCTGCCGATGCTGCATCTTTCAATACATCGATAGATTCAATGTCAGAGGCATTTAAATAATCAATATTTCCAACTGCCACGCCATCTACAATGTATAATGGATTCGAATTACCAATGGTTCCTAAACCACGAATAGTAACACGTGTACCTGAACCCGGTGCACCATTGTTTCTGGTAATGCTTATACCTGCTGCTACACCTTGCAAAGCCTCCATTGCAGTACCTGTATTCATTTCCGCAATATCTTCACCTTGCACATTCAGATTTGCTCCGGTTGTAAGAGCTTTCTTCTGCACACCGTATCCAACTACAACAACTTCATCTACATCAAAAGCTGTGCTCTCCAAAACAACATTTATCTCAGAAAGTCCGTTTACGGGTATTTCCTGCGATTGCATACCAATAAACGAGAACTGGATAACTGCTTCCCTGGGTACTTCCAACTGATAATTGCCATCAACATCAGTAACTGTACCGTTTGTCGTTCCTTTTACGACTACTGAAACTCCCGGTAAGGGCTGGCCGTCATCTGCAGCAGTAACTGTTCCCGAAAGGGAAATATCCTGTGCAAATGTTCCGAGCGTAAAAAGTGAACATAAAAAGAAAAAAAGAATTTTTTTCATAGGACTCGATTTAACATTAACATTAACATTACATAAATTTTAAAATGGGCCTCGAAAGTGAGGTTTTTAATTTTCATATCCCTAAATAATAGTGCTACATTAATACTTCATTAAGATATTTTAACTACTACAAAAACACATCAAGTTGATAACATTTATATGACATATAAGGTTTTATAATTTTAATGTTCATAAAAAATTTTACTACTGGGCAGAAAATTAGAACAAGAATTTTTTATAGGTGGATTATATATTGGAAAGGAAAGTGGAAAGATTGGTATCCCTCGACAATTCCAGTTTTTTGCGCAACCTGTAACGACCAATTTCCACTCCTCTTTCAGTGATGTTGAGCAATACAGCGATTTCTTTTGAGGTCAGATCCATTCGAATGTAAGCACAAAGACGCATTTCACGGGGTGATATTTGCGGATATTTCGATTTCAGACTTGTGAAAAATTCATTATGCACCTCATCGAAGTAAGTTTCAAAAACATGATTTTGCTGTTTGTTATCGATTTCTTTGTCGATTTTTTTCAGAAGGGTGTTCAGCTTATTCTTTTGTATTTCCTCGTCTCCCTTTTTGCGCAGGCGCTGCAATTCGTCTTTAATTTTTGCCAGAAACTGATTTTTTTGAATGATGCTCATTGTTTGGTTGGCCAGCTCTTTGTTTCTAAAAACCATTTCATTTTCAAGTTTCTCATTTTTGAGTTTCATGATTTCCTTTTCGGCCACCAGGCCCTGGTGGTGAAACTCCTCAACCCTTGTTTTTAGTTCTGCCATGTGCTTTTCCTGTTCTTTTTTTCTGGCTTTTTCCATGCGCTGAACAATGAACTTCATTAGCGCAAAAACAAAAATCAGAAAAAGCGCGAGGTAAGAATAATAGGCAACCGCAGAAGCATACCAGGGAGGTGAAATTCCGAAGGCAAAAGTTGAAACGCCGCTCTCTATTCCATAAATATTTCGTGCTTTCAGTTTGAAAACATATTCTCCTGCCGGCAGGTTTGTATAATCTTTAAAACTGTTTTCTGTCCACAGAGACCAATTATCGGTATAGTTTTCAAGCAAGTAGCTGAATTCAAGCCGATCTCCGTATTCGAAGAAAGGTGCCGTGTAATGAAACCTGAATGCATTTTTTTTGTAAGGAATCGTTAGCTCATCTGTGTTTTCAAGGCCGGGTAAATACAGGGTGGAATCGATATGTGGCACTTCAACTTTGGTAATGTGTGAGGGAAAAGGTTGAGAATAGGATTTTGTAAATTCACTTGAATAAAGCCCAAAACCCTGGTCGATTCCCCAGAAAACATACTTCTCGCTGTAGGGGTAAATAAATTCAAATCCGTTGACATACCTTTCGTCGAGCTGCTTAAACGGCGATATAATTTTGGTATAGGTCAGGTCTTCGTTTTGACGCAATACCCCCGATTCATTTTCTGCAATAAACCAAATATTGCCCGATTCATCTTCTTCAAGGGTGCGCAACTGACTGTTTATTTTCAGAAGTTCAGTCATTTCTTCTGAGATAATAAAAGAGTCATCTGCTTGCCGGTATTCATAAATTCCGGTAACCGATGAAATAAAAATTTTATTATTGTATTGAAAAAGAATGTTTTGCATGGTTGCGGGAAGCCCGTTTTCAGCAGTGTAGATTTTTACTTCACTTACGCTGTCCGGTTCAGCATTCAGGGTAATTCTAAAAATTCCTTTTGCACCGTGACTCATCCAGATGTTTCCTGCCTCATCCTGCGCTAAGTAGCGGCTCGATTCATTAAAACCTTTAATTTTTTTTAAAAATTGCCATCCTGAATCATTCTTTTGCAGTAAAATTAGTCCGTTATAGTGTCCGCCCAAAAGAAGGTCGGGGTGGTTTTTTAAACGAATGAATTTCCAGATGCCTTCCACGTCGGTTATTTTTGTGGCCCGGGTTCCTTCAACCGCAAACGTTCCAACATTATGTCCGCAAATCAGTTGCCCGTCAAATTCATCCAGAAACCAAACCTGGCCGGTGGTATTTTCTACCAATTCGAATTCTGTATTCCGGTAGGAAAAATTGTCGAAAGACCTGACAAATAAACCCTGGTTGGTACCAACATACAGGTTGTTGTTAAATATGCGACAGGTATAACCGGTGCCCAGCCCTTCATTGTTTAAAAGAAAACTGACCGGTGAATTTATCTCCAGGTAATCAATTCCGTTATCCAGACCAAGCCACAGGTTTTGGCTCTGATCGGCAAATAAGCTCAAAACCGTATTGTTTTGCAGCCCTTTGTCCCTGTTGATATGTTGTACAATTTCTCCTTCGGTGTTTGTAATTACCACGCCATTTAAAATTGTGCCGTAGGCGAAATAATTATTACCGATTGAAACACTGCTGAATAACTTGTAATTTTCTATGAGTTCATTTGCCGGTGTCGCCCATTTTTCAAGTATTCCGTTTTCAAATTTATACAATCCGTTTCTGGCTGTTCCTATCAGAAGCCCATTTTCCTTGTAGGGAAATATGCTCCATATTTCTTTGCCGGTCAATTGACTGTCCCACCCAACTCTTTTCGTTTTGCCATCAGTGTATTCAAACAAACCAATGCCGGGTTCCTGCACAAAAAGACGTTCCCCAACGGCAAAAGAGAAATGAAACCTGCTGTGTGGTTTTATAGCTTCAACGGAGTTTTCTTTCAGGATAAAAAGGTAGTCATACGCCTGAAAAACAATTCCGTAAGGGGTTTCATAAATTTTCCAGATGTCATCAAATTCGGTTATATTTTCAGGTATTAAATGGCGAAGGCTTTTGTACGAAAACCTGCCTTTTTGGTTTTTGACCAGCATCCCGAAATCGTTGAACAATCCTACGTAAATAATATTTTGGTTGCTGGTAAAAATTGAACGAACCGGCGAATTATCAGAGACTTCAATAAGGTTCCAGTGCAATCCGTCAAATTGAAGCACACCATCGTTATTGGCAAAATACATAAATTTCATTTGGTCCTGGGTGATCCCCCAGTTTTGTGTGCCGGCTTTGTAGTCGGTTTTTGCAAAATTACGAATATGAGGAGTACCCGCCGTCTTTACCTGCCCGGCAGATTCTAACGATAAAACAAGAAGTATGAATATAATTGTTTTCTGCACCAAAAATCCCAAATTTAATTTATAAACAATCTATCTGATTTGGATACTCAATAATCAATATAGTTTAATCCTGGGTTATATTTAAGATTATTGAAGTTGTTTAGTTTAAATGCAAAAATAAACATAATTGCTTGAATGCTAAAATGTAGGCTAATAGCATTAAAAAGCATAACAATTGTTTTTTGTAATTAAAAAAGACTATTTCTGAAAAATTACCCTTAGAATTCTCAAATAATAGCGGGTTACTTCTTAACTCATACTGTTTTTTAATTTATTGGCAATTGGCGCTTAACAGCAATTTAACAATGAATTATTTTATTGAATAAGAGTGTATGTCTTTATAAATGCACTTTATATAATAATCATTTGTTTAAAATAATAAAATTATTGCTTATTTCTAAAATGTTTAATTTCATGGTTTAGAATAGTGTTTTAAGCATTTAAGTTCTGTTTAAAAGTATGCATAAATGTCAGTTTTAAATTGCTCAAATGTTTTATTAGCATTAATCATCATTTTTGCGATGACCTGATAATCTGTTTTAAAACACTTTTCCCATCTGTTAAAATTTCAAAATGTTTTCTTTCATTTGTCCTACTGAAATGATAGGACGAGTAGGACATCAAAGAATAATTTTTTAAAACATAGAAATCATGAAAAGATTAAGTATTAGATATTTTGTTTTGAGTGCGTTGGCTGCTTTAATGGCAATGAGTGCAACTGCTCAGCAGGATTTTATTCTGGATTCAGAAAACAGTAAATTATTGATTACTGGCACTTCTTCCATCCACGATTGGGAGATGGAGGCTCATACCTTCAGTTGCGAAACCACCCTCAAGCTGAATGAAGAAAAAGTGACAGGGATAGGGGCAATTGATTTGATGGTGAAGGTAGAAGACCTTGAAAGCGGGAAACGTATCATGGATAATAAAGCCCACGATGCTTTGAATGAAAAACAAAACCCACAGATCAAGTTTAAACTTGATTCAGGCGATCCTGTAACTATTTCAGGCGACAAAGCCAAACTTGCAGGTACGCTGGAGGTAGCCGGCAAAACTCGGGAAGTGGAAGTAACCTGCGATTTCAGTACAGTGAATAATACCACTTTTTCAGTGCAGGGAGAAGTCCCGCTGAAAATGACTGATTTTGGCATTGAGCCGCCAACAGCCATGTTTGGAACTGTGCAGACGGGAGATGAAATTTTGGTGAATTTTGATTTTAAATTCAATAAAAGCACGGACCAGTTAACCGGTATTTCACCCGAAAGAAATAACAAATAGTAAAAGTTAGTATAAACAATTAATTGAAAATTAAAATGATGAGAAAGATGATGTTATTAGGCCTGGCGCTTTTTGTGAGCCTGGGTTTATTTGCACAGAAGTTTGAAAAACCTCAGTTGGATGACAAAGAGTTCGAAAAACTGAAGGTGAAAGTAGGGGGAGATTTTGCCATTCAGTTGCAGGCACTTGAACATGAAGCTCCGGTTGAACTGATTGACCTGAAAAACAATTTTAATTTGCCAACTGCAAATTTAAATATTACAGCAGATCTCGCTCCTGGTATTCAGTTGTATCTCAATAATTACCTTTCTTCACGGCACCATAACGAAGCCTGGGTAGAAGGAGGATACCTGACCATTGATAAATTACCATTTTTGCCCTCCACTGATAATGTGATGAAATATTTCACAGTAAGAGCCGGTGTGATGATGCCAAATTACGGCGATGCCCATTTTTTCAGAAGTAATAATGCCGATGTAATTGATAACCCCTTTGTCGGAAACTGGATTATGGATGCCTTTACAACCAATCCGGGGCTGGAGGTAATGTACCGAAATAATGGTTTTCTGGCATTGGTTGGAACCAATAACGGACGGATGAACTACGGACGTGGAAACGACATTGGCGAAGATCTTGTTTTTAACTGGAAGCTGGGATACGATAACAATCTGACCGAAGATTTGAGATTGCGTGCAACTCTTTCAGGTTACCATGTTGGTGAAGGCCATAGTGGTTCTTACCTGTGGGATGGCGACCGCGCCGGTGCCCGTTACTACAATGTAATGCAGACTGCTGAAGCCGAAGGAGATAATTTCCGTTCAGGTCGCTGGTCACCAGGCAGCGGACAGTCGGAGATGAATAGCTACATGGCCAATTTATTTGTAAAATTCCACGGCCTCGAACTGTTTGGGATTTACGAAACCATGAAGGGTGTAAAAAGAGGGAACGACCAGCATTTTACGCAAACTGCCTTGCAGGCGATTTACCGCGTGGGTGACTTTTATTTGGGAACCCGTCTGAATAAAGTTTCAGACAACAACGATTCATCAGTTAACCGTTTTAACATTGGTGGCGGCTGGTACATGGTGCCGGAAACCGTACTGGTAAAACTCGATTATGTGAACCAGGAATATGAAGGACCTGCCCACGGAGAGATTGACGGAGGGAAATTTAAAGGATTGGTGCTCGAAGCAGCAATATCATTTTAAACACGGACAGGGAATTCATGAAGGGCGGCCGGGATTTTCCGGTCCCCTTTTTTTTATGCGAAAATGAAATTTAAATTTAATACATACAATTGTTTTCTTATTTCAATTTTTCTGTTGCTCAGTTTTTCTTTATCGGCTGAAAAACTATCAGAAGGAGATGTGAATAGGCAGAATTACGTTTCAATTCAGGGGTCTTCAAACGTCAATGAATTTCAACTAATTAATTCAGATCTGGAATTGGATGAAATGGATTCAGGAGTTGAAAGTAATGCCAGATACAGAAATATCCGAATTGCAGTTGATGAATTTACATCCAACAATCAACGCATGGTTCAGGATTTCCGGGAAATGGTTAACGCTTCCAAATATCCCTATATAAAAATTGGGCTCGAACGCAGGGAGCTGGCTGATTTCGAAGAAACCAGCGGATTGACAAATTTCAGCATGATAATTACCCTTGCCGGGAAAACGAAAGAATACACCGTTCCGTGTGAAGTTTTTTCAAAATTGAATTCAGAATATGTGCTAAGTGGAAATTTTTCAATTAAACTCACAGATTTCGGTATTGATCCTCCTGCGAAACTTCTTGGATTGATAAAAGTCAACAATGAGGTTTTTATTAACTTTCTTTTTAATTTTGATTCGGAAGAAGTTTTAACGAAAAAGTGAAGTTTTGAAGTTTAGCACAAAAACAAGATATGGAATAAGGGCAGTTCTTGAAATTGCGTTAAACGATTGTGAAAACGGCATTTATCAGAAAGAGATTTCCAAAAATCAAAATATATCTTACAAGTACCTCGACCAGATTTTAAGCGCTCTTAAAGCTACCGGAATGGTTACAAAAGCAAGTGGCCGGAAAAGCGGTTATGTGCTCACGCGCAAACCTTCGGAAATTACTGTTTATGATATACACAATGCCTTTGAACCCGGTATTTGTGTAATTGATTGTGTGGCTGTAAATTTTTCGTGCGACAGGGAAAATAACTGTGCACTCAAAGGTTTCTGGGGCGATTTAAACAACCAGATAATCAACTATTTTAAATCGACCACCATTCAGGACCTGATGAAAAAACAGACCAATCTGGATGACAGTATGGCGGGTCTGGAAAATAAATAGAAAAATTCTGTAGCACCATATCTGAATAGTGTGTAAATTCATTCACACCAAACCCAAAATTTCCACATGTTTTTTTTTCCATTGTTTTTATAGTGCTGAAAGTGAGTTGAATTAATTTCTGGCATAAAATTTTATAATGTTATTCCTGAAAATAAAAAATGAATTATGAATAAAACAATTGAAACAATCAATTTTGAAGCCAGACGGGAAGTTATAGCACATGTTGATGAATTATTTGATGATCTTCCACGCTTTCACGATCAGATTACTTCGGCCAATGTGTACCTGAAATTACATGAGGAAAAAGATACGGCAGAATACGAGGTGCAGGTGAAAATATTATTGCCTGGCCACGAAGTTTATTCCGAGGCAAACGGCGAAAGTGTAAACGACGCTGCAAAACGGGTAATTGCCAAAGCAAAAAGACAGTTGCGCGAATTAAAAGATGCAGATAAAGATAAACGCCAGCCGCGCCCGGATAAAGACTTTTAATCGTTCACACTTCAGCAAAGAAAAAATCTCGCTTCAGTAAAGACCGTGATGACAAATTTCTTCTGCGAGCGAAATAATTGTAATTTCGGTCGTTAAACAATTAATGGAAACCATTTGATGTCAACTGAATTGCAGGTAAAAAACATGGTCTGCCCCCGCTGCATTGAAACCGTTGCTCGTATTTTCACCGAAAACGGATTTGAGGTGGAATCGGTAAAACTGGGCGAGGTTAAAGTGAGTCCGCAACCGAATGCGAGGCAACTGGAGAAACTGGCCGAACAACTGCAGAAAAATGGTTTTGAACTGCTATCCGACCGGAAAAGTAAAATTTTGGGACAAGTAAAATCAGAGATTATCCGCCTTGTGCACCAAAGCGACGAGCAATTTCTTAAGGTGAATTTATCGGAACATCTTGCTGATTTAATTGGCGCCGATTATTCCACGATTAGTCATCTTTTTTCTTCGGAAGAAGGAATTACCATCGAAAAATTTACCATTCTCCAGAAAATTGAAAGGGTGAAAGAACTGCTTTCATACGGCGAGCTGACCATTAGTGAAATTGCTTTCAAAATGGGGTATAGCAGCAGCGCGCACCTTTCATCACAAT
>DATFJO010000049.1:0-16862 GCA_035269145.1 Tangfeifania sp.
GGAAAATACACATACCATAACACAATTCGAATTCTATAAAGGATATGTCTTACTTCCGGTGATGCTATACGATGTAAAGGTAGGCTACCTGATGGCCAAAGTTGTGAAGGATAAAGTACTATTCCGTACTTTTTTGTTTATTACCCATAATTTTTCGCCCGAAGGTGACAAGCTGAAAGAAATTTCCGGTCTGGGGAAATACGATATCAGTTATTGGCATATCGACAGGTTGAGCACATTTGTGAACCTTGACGGAGAAAAATATAAAGAACTTCTCGATCTTTTCCAAAAGGCGGGGATAAAGAATTTTGAACAGTTGAAAGAAAAGGGGTTTGACATCGACAATTTGCAAACGGTGAACCTTGATGGGTTAATGAACTACATTTCAAAGGGAAAAGAGGTTGAAAAATTTTAGGAAAAATATTTTAATATTTTTTGGATGGTAAGTTGAAATAGAGTTTTTTGAATTTCTCAAAAAAATATGTATTTATGAATCTGCACTTACTGATTATCGTTTCATGTTAATAAGGAAGAAAAAATTTACGCGGGAAAAACCAACTTTTTTAAAATTCCTAGCTCAATACACATTTTAGCGCCGCTCCTGACGTGTGAAAAGATTCAATTTCAAAATTTATATTTTCAATCTGAAGCTAATATAGACCTGTTTGCGAAATTGTTTCTCAACCTTCTGTTTCTCAATTTTTACTGCGTTCAATCTAACCGACGCAGTGAGTGGAGTCCACCGAATGAATCGGTTGGCAAAGGGTGATGAACCTTTTACAATACACAACTGATTTTTATATCTGTGGATTAGCTAAACTTAAGAAGCAACAACATATAATTGTAAAACAGCAAAATTTTTTTTGTCAGCAGAAAATATATCCATACTTTCGTGTCCGTACACGGAAAGTAAATTTTCACAAATTATCTGATAGATATCAAACTGCAATTATGGAATTAGGAAAATACAGTTTTGGCACCGGCGACCGGTTTAATCACCAGGGAGAAGCCCAGTTAAAAGCATTGATAAAAGCAAATGAAAACGGCGTGAATGTTGCACCGGTTTGGAATAAATCTAACCGCGAGCACAACATTGTTCATTCTGAACCTGAAGGAACGCGCATTGAAGCGGATGAGGCTGTGAAAGTCCTGAACTGGCAGGGGCCTTACTTTGTGGATGCCGACCACATTAATTTATCGAATGTGGACCGGTTTATTCTTCATGCCAATTTCTTTACGCTCGATGTGGCAATGTATATCGGGAATGAACCAACCCAGGAAGAAATAACCGCATTTAAAGAGTCATGCAGAAATCTTAATGCAAAAATTTCAGTTCCGGGAATCGACGAATCCATAGAGCTAACAGATTTCTTGCTGGAAGAAATGGCCAAAAAATACCTCGCAGCCATTAAAGAGGCCGGGAAAATTTACCGGCACATCGAGGGCACAAAGGGGAAGGGCCGGTTTATTACAGAAGTGTCGATGGACGAGGTTGAAGCGCCGCAAACACCGGTTGAATTGCTGTTCATTTTAAAAATGATTGCCGATGAAAACATTCCGGCACAAACAATTGCACCCAAGTTTACCGGGCGTTTTAACAAAGGCGTCGACTATGAAGGGGATGTTGATCAGTTTGCGCGGGAATTTGAGCAGGATGTGTTGATTATTGATTATGCCGTAAAAGAATTTGGCCTTCCCGAAGACCTGAAACTCAGCATCCATTCCGGCTCCGATAAATTTTCCATCTACCCGTTAATGGCAGAAATCATTAAAAAACATGACAAAGGGTTGCATGTTAAAACCGCAGGCACTACCTGGCTCGAGGAAGTTATCGGGCTTGCCGTTTCAGGTGATGAAGGTTTGGCTACAGCCAAAACCATCTACAAAAATGCATTAATTCGTAAGGATGAATTGTGCGGGCCTTACGCCGATGTAATTGACATCGACAACACGCAGCTTCCTTCCGGAGTTGATGTGGATGGATGGTCGGGCGAAAAATTTGCCGGTACTTTGCGTCACATCCCCGATCACCCGGATTACAACCCCAACTTTCGCCAGCTCATTCACGTAGGTTACAAAGTGGCAGCCGAAATGGGAGAGGAATACACCAATCTTCTGAAAAAATATGCCGGTGTGATTGGCGATTGTGTGGAAGAAAATATTTATGAACGCCATTTAAAACGATTATTTGATTTATGAAAAAATTTATGGACGAAAACTTTCTGTTGCAAACGGAAACGGCTCAGAAGTTATATCACAATTATGCGGCGAAAATGCCGGTTTTCGACTATCACTGTCACATTTCGCCCAAAGAAATTGCAGAGGACAAACAATTCGATAATCTGGCCCAAATATGGTTATACGGCGACCATTATAAGTGGCGCGCCATGCGAACCAACGGTGTTGACGAACATTTTTGCACCGGCGATGCTTCCGACTGGGAAAAGTTTGAAAAGTGGGCCGAAACGGTTCCGTTTACTTTGCGAAATCCGCTTTATCACTGGACACATCTCGAACTAAAGCGATTTTTCGGCATTGAAAAGCTGCTTAGTCCGGAAACAGCCAAAGAAATCTGGGACACCTGCAATGCAAAATTACAATCACCTGAATACTCGGTCCGAAATCTCATCCGGATGGCGAATGTACATACCATTTGCACCACTGATGATCCGGTGGATTCACTCGAATATCACCGCCAGATTAAGGAAAGCGATTTTGAGGTGAAAGTGTTGCCGGCCTGGCGCCCCGACAAAGCAATGGCTGTGGAAGATGCAGATTCTTACAATAAATACATCGATAAGCTGGAAGAAGTTTCGGGCGTTGAGGTTAATACTTTTGAACATTTGATGGAAGCGCTGGATAAGCGTCATGAATTTTTCCATGAAAACGGGTGCCGGTTATCTGATCATGGCCTGGAAACAGCCTATGCCGAAGATTACTCGAAGCGCGATATTATCGATATTTTCAGTAAGGTGCGCTATGGAGCGAAATTAACACATACTGAAATCCTCAAGTTTAAATCGTGCATGTTGTACGAACTGGGAATCATGGATCATTCGCGCGGCTGGACCCAGCAGTTCCATATCGGTGCATTGCGAAACAACAATACACGTCTTTTCAATCGGTTGGGGCCGGATACCGGTTTTGATTCCATCGGCGATTTCGAAATAGCACGGCCACTTTCAAAATTGCTCGACCGGTTGGATCAGAACGATCAACTATCAAAAACAATTATTTACAACCTGAACCCACGCGACAATGAATTGATTGCAACTATGATTGGCAACTTCCAGGATGGTTCGGTTCCCGGCAAAATGCAGTTTGGCTCGGGCTGGTGGTTCCTCGACCAGAAAGACGGGATGGAACAGCAGATGAATGCCTTGTCAAATCTCGGCTTGCTTAGTCGTTTTGTGGGAATGTTAACCGATTCACGCAGTTTTCTTTCCTACATCCGCCACGAATATTTTCGGCGGACGCTGTGTAATCTAATCGGTACCGATGTGGAAAACGGAGAATTGCCCGGCGATATGGATATGCTCGGGCAAATGGTAGAAGACATTTGTTTTAACAATGCAAACCGCTATTTTAATTTTGAATAAAATGTATTCTGAAAAATCAACGGATTCTTTTATTCTTTTAAAAGAAATTGTATTTTGCAATCGATTGCACCAATCGAATTAATTATGAAAAAAAGAGTCATCACTTTTGGGGAAATTATGTTGCGACTGGCAACTCCGGGTTATTTACGTTTTTCGCAGGCTTCGGAGTTTACCGCCACTTTTGGAGGTGGCGAAGCCAATGTTGCCGTTTCGCTAACTAATTATGGAGTTCCGGTTGATTTTGTTACCCGGCTGCCGGAAAATGACATTGGCCGCGCCTGCATGATGGATTTACGCAAACACGGTGTAGGAACATCCAACATTGTTTGGGGCGGCGAGCGGCTTGGTGTTTATTTCCTTGAAACCGGAGCAGTGAGCCGGGGAAGTAAAGTAGTTTACGATCGTGCACATTCTGCTGTTTCAGAAGTTGAACCCGGGATGATAGACTGGGACAAAGTTTTTGAGGGAGCCGACTGGTTTCACTGGACCGGAATCACTCCCGCAATTTCGCAGGGCGCAGCCGATGTTTGCCTGGAAGCAATCAAAAAAGCAAATGAAAAAGGAATTACAGTTTCCTGCGATTTGAATTACCGGAAAAAACTCTGGAATTACGGGAAATCAGCAGGCGAAGTGATGCCCGGTTTGGTTGCCGGAACTGACATCGTTTTGGGAAATGAAGAAGATGCCGAAAAAGTGCTGGGTATAAAACCCGAAGGGGTGGATGTTGCGGGCGGAAAAGTGGCTGGCTCGGCATATAAATCAGTTTCAATACAAATTATGGAACGCTTCCCGCGTTGTAAAAAGGTCATTACAACCCTTCGTGGTTCGGTAAATGCCAACCACAATACGTGGTCGGGTGTGCTTTGGGATGGCAACAAACTTTTTGAAGCACGTGATTATGACATTACCCACATTGTGGACAGGGTAGGAGGCGGCGATTCATTTATGGGTGGATTGATTTATGGTTTACTTACCTGCAACGATGACCAGAAAGCCCTTGATTTTGCAGTGGCTGCATCGTGCCTTAAACATACCGTTTACGGCGATTACAACCAGGTAACCGTGGATGAAGTGGAAAAACTGATGGGCGGAGATGCGTCGGGGAGAGTAGCGCGTTAATGGCCTCCCTAAATCCCTCCGAAGGAGGGACTTGAAGAAAGAGTTTGTTAAAATTGAATTAGTTTCATAAATATGTCCTTTCATCTGTTTGAAGAACCTGGAACCTGAAACTTGAAACTTTAAACCTTAATTTATGGCTCGATTTACAAGAATAGAAGTAGCACTAAAGATGGAAGAAACCGGCATGGTTCCGGTTTTTTACAACAAAGATACTGAAGTTTGCAAAAATGTGGTAAAAGCCTGTTACGATGGTGGAGTCCGGGTTTTTGAGTTTACCAACCGGGGTGATTTTGCAACTTTGCTGTTTGCTGAGCTAAATAAGTGGTCTATTCAAAACTGTCCCGAAATGATTTTGGGAGTGGGCTCGGTGGTGGATGAAGGCACTGCCGCAATGTATATTGCTTTGGGTGCCAACTTTATTGTTTCGCCGCTGATTGATGAAGCCACAGCAAAAGTATGTAACAAACGCAAAATTGCCTGGAGTCCGGGCTGCGGATCGGTTACAGAAATTGGTCGTGCTCATGAGCTGGGAGCCGAAGTTGTGAAAATATTTCCCGGTTCGCAAGTTGGAGGCCCCGGTTTTGTGAAAGCAGTTAGAGGCCCGATGCCCTGGGCCAGCCTGATGCCGACAGGAGGCGTTTCACCTGACGAAGAAAACCTGAAACAGTGGTTTGAAGCCGGAGTTACCTGCGTAGGAATGGGCTCAAAGTTATTTCCGAAAGCTGTTTTGGAGAATCAAAATTATTCCTACATTTCGGAAAAATGCAGCGAAGCACTGGCAATTATCAAAAAATATAAACATTAATCAACCTTAATCGAATGATAAATAATACATTAATCAGATTTTCAATTTTCATTCCAATTGCATTTTTAATCTCCTGTATTGGCCCTGCCGATAAAAAAGAACTAAAGCTGGCACATGGTCTGCCCACCGATCATCCCGTTCATGAAGCGATGATGTTTATGGCACAGCGGTGCGACGAAATATCGGAAGGAAAACTCACCATCGAAGTTTATCCCTCGGGCCAACTTGGCTCTGAGCAGCAGTGTGTTGAACTGGTACAGATTGGCAGCCTGGCCATTACCAAAGTTTCGGCGGCAGTTATGGAGAGTTTTGCCGAGGACTATAAAGTGTTTGGATTGCCTTATATTTTCAGATCGAAAGATCACCTTTTCAAAGTAATGGACGGCGATATTGGCAGGGATTTGCTGTTAAGTACCGAGGACAAGTGGATACGCGGGCTGACTTATTACGATGCCGGTGCCCGGAGTTTTTACACCATTTCGAAACCCATTACTCACCCCGATGATTTGCAGGGAATGAAAATCAGGGTAATGCGCAGTGTTACGGCAGTTGAAATGGTGAGGGCGCTCGGTGGATCGGCAACTCCAATTTCGTGGGGCGAACTTTATACAGCTCTGCAAAGCGGGGTGGTAGACGGTGCCGAAAATAATCCCCCAAGTTTGTACACCTCCCGTCATTATGAAGTGTGTAAATATTATTCACTCGACGAACATACTACCATTCCCGATGTGCTGGTTATCAGCCAGAAAGTTTGGGAAAAATTAACTTTGCAGGAACAGGAATGGATTCAGCAGGCTGCCGACGAATCGGCTGTTTTGGAACGCGAACTTTGGGCTGAATCTGAAAAAATGTCGCTGGAAGAAGTACAAAAAGCAGGCGTAAAAATTAATTATCCCGATAAACAACCTTTTATTGATAAGGTGCAGCCACTCATTGAAAGTTATCAGGACAATCCGACCATCTATTCATACATCAAACGAATTCAGGCCGTTGTTGAATAAAACCTAAGAAAATGACATTACGAAAAAAAATTGACAAATTACTGGAATGGTCACTTGTATTTTTAATGGGAATACTGGTGCTCGATGTTCTCTGGCAGGTTACAAGCCGCTATATTATGAATTCTCCCAGTAGCTTTACCGATGAGCTGGCAGGTTATTTATTGATTTGGGTAGGTGTTTTGGGCACTGCATATGTTGCAGGCAAGCGCGAACATTTGGCTATTGATTTACTGTTGCAGCGCAGTTCACCCAAGCGGAAATTTAAACTGGAAATGATTATCGGGGTCCTGGTAATTTTATTTTCAGTGGCTGTTTTTATTGTTGGTGGCACATGGTTGTCTTATACACGTTTCTATCTCGATGTAAGATCATCCGCACTGGGAATGCCGCTGGGAATAGTATACCTCGTTTTACCAATCAGCGGTATTTTAATTGCCTATTTCGATATTGACAACATGATAAAACTTATTAAAGAAAACCGGAAACTAAAAGCAAACTAACTATGGAATTTTTTGAAGTATTTGTACTGGTATTCAGTTTTATAATCCTTTTGGTTATTGGAGTTCCAATTGGTTTCAGCATAGGTATTTCCGGTATTCTTACCATGCTGGTAAGCGTAGATGTTATTCCGGCATTTACCACGTTTGCCCAACGCATGGGCACCGGCCTCGACAGCTTTGCCCTGCTGGCAATTCCCTTTTTTATATTGGCCGGGAATATAATGAACAGCGGAGGAATTGCCATCCGTCTCATTGATTTTGCCCGGGTGCTGGTAGGAGGCATTCCCGGGGGAGTTGCAATGGTGAATGTATTGGCAAATATGCTGTTTGGAGCTATTTCCGGTTCGGCGGCAGCCTCTGCATCGGCTATAGGCAGTATTATGCAGCCCGAAATGAAAAGAGAAGGTTATCCCGAAAATTTCAGCGCTGCCGTGAATATCACTTCGGCAACAACCGGGTTGTCTATTCCGCCCAGTAATGTTTTAATTGTTTATTCGCTTGCCAGCGGTGGTGTTTCCATTACTGCACTGTTTCTTGCCGGTTATTTGCCCGGGTTTCTTACCGGCATTGGGATTATTATTACAGCCATCACTATGCTCATATACAAACGTAAAGGATTAAAAGCTGCGTTCAAAGCCATGGGTGTTGTATCTGGTATTGGTATTTTCCTGTTTCTTGCTTACCAGGGTGTTTCACTTTCAAGAGCTAATTTTTCGCCCATGATAAACCGCATATTGCTTTATATTGTTTTAGCTGCTATTACTGCCTGGGTGGTTGTACGAACCATTAAAAACAAAGAAAAAGCGCTTGTCGGAACGAGAAAGTTTCTCGATGCCATTCCCAGTCTGATGATGTTGGTTATTGTTATCGGGGGTATTGTTGCAGGTTATTTTACCGCAACCGAAGCATCAGCCATTGCTGTACTTTATTCGTTGATTCTCGCTATAATTTACAAGCAGGTATCTTTTAGAAATTTACCAGACATTATTTTGCGGTCGGTTAAAACTACAGGTGTTGTTATGTTGCTTGTGGCTTCATCAATGGGATTGTCGTGGATAATGGCCTACGAAAATATTCCCCAAAATGTGAGCGAAGGATTACTGGCCCTTACGAGTAACCCGTTTATGATTTTGCTGATTATTAATATGCTCCTGTTGTTTGTGGGTATTTTTATGGATATGACTCCTGCGGTGCTGATTTTCACACCAATATTTTTACCCATTGTAACGGCTATTGGTGTCGATCCCATACATTTCGGGATTATAATGGTACTGAACCTGAGCGTGGGACTTTGTACCCCGCCGGTTGGTTCGGTGTTGTTTATTGGCTGCAGCGTTGCCGGTTTGGGAATCGATAAGGTAGTTAAGCCATTGTTGCCCATGTTTATAGCAATGGTAATTGTGTTGCTGCTGGTAACCTACCTCCCGGAAATTAGCCTTTGGCTGCCTTCGCAGTTTGGATTTTGAGTTTACCATTCAATATGAATTTTGAAAAAGGAGCATCCGGCTGGGTGCTCTTTTTTTAGCCTGTTTAATTCAACAGGATAGAATGAAACTGTGAACATGTTGTATTTATTTACTGTTTGATTTATTGAAGTTGAATAATCAACAAATAACATATTCACAGCAGCATGCTTTATGATACCAACTTTTATTTTATTCAGCACCACAAATTCAAAAGGCGGTTCAGATACCGAATCTCAGAAATATGAAACCCTTTTTAAAAAAGGCAATTTCGAAATTCGATATTATCCTCCGGCTGTAATGGCATCGGTTGAAATGCAGGGAACTTACGACAGTATGAAAAATCCGGGATTCAATTTGCTGGCCGGATATATTTTTGGCGGCAACAGCGAGAACAAAAAAATAAGCATGACGACTCCTGTGCGGATAAAGGAAGACAAAGAAGCCGGACGAATGAGTTTTGTTATGCCCCCGGAATTTACTGTGGATAAACTGCCAAAGCCTAACAATGAGCAGATTTTTTTGCATAAAACGGAACCGGCTTATGTAGCTTCGCTTCAGTTTGGCGGTTACTCAAACAACAAAAAAATTGAATCGAAAAAAGAGATGCTCAAACAACAACTTGCTGAAATGGGCATTGAACACACCGGGAATTTTGAATACCTGGGTTACAGCGCGCCCTATAAAATGTTGAACCGCAGAAACGAAGTGGTTGTGTATCTCAAAAATTTTAATCCGGAATGGTTAAAAACAATAGCTCCACGAATCGATGAAGCCTGAATTAACAGTTTTCTCAGAAAAATTGACGCTTAAATTCCATTAATTCAACAGGTGCGTTGTTGTGCAAAATCATTGCTACACGTACCTCTTCCGAAGGAGAATTAGGCGGAATTAATACTTCAAAATCAAATTTTTGGAGTGTCTCATCCAGGTTTTCCACTTCAAACGCAATGTGGGGCACTGTTTTAATTATTTCCGGAAACGGACACTCTTTTTCAAACCGCATCCATTCAATTCCAAACGGACTGGTTTCAAACCCGGAAACGTACATTTTCAAGTGTGGAATGTAGCGTTCGTTTTCGATGGAATGTTGGGTTGGAATTCCCATGTGATGGTATTTCCAGCCCAGTTCTTTTGTTGCGAATACTTCTTCGTTGTCTTTTCTGTTCATTCGAAATTTTTAGATTCAAGACAAAGCTAACTAACGTTTATTGGTATTTAAAACTGAGGTTGACATTTCATTAAAGAATAAACCAATTTAAAATTCAGTTAATCATTTTGAATGGGAAAGCTGTGGTTCTTTTATCCGCTTTTTGCCTCTGCCGGAGGTTTGCTTTTTGAAGAAAATACACCTGAAATTCTTATAAAAACGCCGGCAATTGTTCCTACTGCAATGAGCAGAGTGTAAAGATTGGAAATCATTGCCTGTTGGGTAGCAAACAGAAATATTATTATTCCCAGAGCAACCAGAATTAACGGAATGCGGAAGCTGTTCCACGCAGTTTTTCTCTGTTTCATGATTTCCGTATCTTCCAAATCCGCTGTCGCAACGTTGGTTAAAATATAGTTTCTGAAACTTTCGTTCATCACCGTAAACTTGTCATTGCATATCACAATTCCTTTTTCCTGCAGATTACGAAGCGGAACATAGGCATCGTTGTTTTTGATATTCACCAGCGAGTCTTCAGCCAAATCGTAAAGCAATATTTTTTCCTCGATGGTACAGGAATTCCAGATTTTTTCATAATAATTGGATGCCAGGTTCTGAATGTATATTATCACATCTTCTTCGTCAGCCGATTTATTGTTTGCATAATATTTTAATACCAGTGGTTTGAGAGAAGCAAGGAATACATCTTTTTCCAATTCATTTTTAATGGTTTCAGAAATTCTGTCACCTTCTGCTTGTTTTAATTGCGCAGGCTGCAATGAACAGTTAATTACAGAAAACTCCATAAGCAACTGCTTGATGCGGTTTAAGTTGGCAGCTATGCTTTCCCGTTCATTTTCACTGGCTGTTTTTTTTGCATAATTTTTATAAAACTCCTGAATTTGCCTGGGAGAAACATAAGATGATATAATTATTCTTTGTACTTTTTTATTGACTAACTCTTCAAGAAGGCTGATGCATTTGTCAAAAAGTTCAACGCTTCGTAAAATAAAACCGAAATTCAGGATTACTACATTATCCTCTTTTTTAAAATCATCAGGCTTAAAGATGTCGCAGGATACTTCGAAACATTTATATTTTAATTTCTCAGCTTCTTTTTTTCGGGAGGAAGAATCTTTTCCTGAAAGATTGACAGCAAATGTAAATGCCGGCCAGTCATCAGTTTTTGAAATAGTGTTCAATAATTCACCAAAAGGCATTTTTAGCGTTCCGGCTCTGGCAGTAAATGGAAAGATTCGCTTAAGAACATTCTCCAGCAGTTTATAAATAAGCAGTATAAAAAACAACAACAACACCCAGAATAATAGAGTGAATATTCCGTACCCATCTAAAATGGTTTCCTTTTTAAGAGATGCTGAAATAACGTGAGATTTGTTTATCACAGAATCTTTTGCCTGTATTTCGGTTGAATTAAACCGGAGTAACAGTGAGTCATTTGCCGCCGAAGACTCTATGTTATCGGCTTTTTTTAGTTCCCAGTTGAAATCAGGGCCAGTGTCGAAAATTAGTTTTCGGTTTTCCACAATTTCAGTAGTGTATAATGGCCGCATGTTCAGGAGCAGGGAGTCTGAAATATAATTCTTCAATTCATTGTCTGCTTCACAACTGTCTTTGGCTTCATATATAGTAACTCCAAGAAATGTGGTATATATTCCTTTATTTTTTCGCTGGTTTCTGTAAAAATGATTTTCTGTATCATTAATATCATGTTTGGCATAGTAGCTGTCAATTGCATTGTTTCTGTTTTGAAATTCGCGGACAAGGTGCAATTGCTGGTATTTTCGGTTAATTTTTCTTTCTACCAGCAGAGCATTCTGAAAAAATACAATGGTAGGGAAGAAACTGATTAAAAGAAGCCAGCTTACTATGAACAGTTGGAAGGACAGAAATAAATTCGATTCTTTGAGCTTTTCTTTTTTTACCAGATTATTAAAAATATTTGACCAGGGTACTATCAGCAGAAACAGAATCCAGCACTGAAAGAGTAAAAGCACAAGGTAGTTTTCTGAAATTTTAGCATGAAAAATATTGATTATTAATATAAACAGACCGGCAATTACAGAGAATCCGTCAAATTTAATAATTCTGAAATGTTGGAGATTAACTGTCTTTATTTTTCGGGTTCCGTTTTTTAAACGAAGCCGGGCATTTTCAGTAATAAAAAGTTGTACATAGAGAACAAGGAAAAAAGCATCAAACAAAAATATTTCCATCTTATCTGTGAAATTTTCTGTATTAGTGGTACATACAAATAAGATTATTAGTGAGATTAAAATTAGCAAATGACCGGTAAGTAGGGTGTAATATTTTTCAGTATTCGCTTTTTGAGGCATTAACCATTCGAGTGTATATTTATTGCGCTTTAATTTTGTTCCTTTCCTGTCAGTAAATTTTAAAATAAAAACCTGTATGCCAATAAATAATAAGAAAGCAATAACAAACAGGAACGACAATGTGATAATTGCAGAGTTATAGGAATTGACCAGGGAAGATTCTTCCATTGCCACAATAAATAACGGGATATCATTGATGGGCAGAATATGAATCCGGTAATCTTTATTTTGATAATTTAACCGTATACTTTCAGGTGTCCGGCTATAAATCGCCGATTTCAATTTTGAGTTATAAGAGCACTCTTCCAACAGGTTTTCCTGCAGGTTTCTGTGTTTATTGGAATGAAACCAGACTCTCCCTTCCGAATCGATAATGCTGAATGTATATTCTTTAGGCAATACCGGATCCGTAACCGAATACATCGGTGCTGTTATGGCCATAACTGCTGGTTGGTATTCTGCACCATTTGATAATTTCTTCTCGAAAAACATTTTTTTTCCAATACTTCGGGTTGATACCGCAGCCAGGGCATCGCCAGAAGTGTTGGAATAAATGGATTCAATCATGAAACGACTAGGACTGTCTGTTTTTTTACAACCAGGTAACTGCCAGCTATCTTTGTTTTTAAAATAGTTTCGATAACCCAGATCCACTAAATTTCGCGGATCTTGTCGTTTTTTCAATTCCTGTAACTGTTGCCCCTCACTGTCCATCCAGAACATGGTTTTGTAATTCGGGTATTTATGAGGCAGACGAATGAGCGAATCTTCTTTAAGAATTATTGAATCTTTCTGAGTTATCGAGTCTTTATTTTGTTTTGATGGATCACGATTAATGATTAATGAATCATCAAGCAGAATCTCGTTGTTAAAGTAAACAGTATCCAGGGAATCATAATACTTCATCTGTTCGTAAATACTGTTCAGTTCATTTACAAATTCACTGTGTACTGTATCAGCAAGTTTTTTAAGCCGCTCTTTGCGAAGCGACTGAATTTCATTGTTTGAAAGCATTGAAATCAACAGAATGGTAATCAGCGAAGAGCCCAGCACCACAGATGTTCCGGCAAAAAACAGGTTTGATCGTCGCATTTGCTCCACCGAACTCATCAAAAACAGTCGCAGAACCGGAAAACTCAGAACGATGAAGATGAAAAGGATAAACATGATAATGACAAACCACGTTCCGAGACTTTTTCTCTCGCTTTGAAAATTGGCGTTTTCAATGAGCCCATCCATATACCACCAGGTTTCTTTATCTATTTTAAGCGGAAGTGTAAAGCGCTGGTAATCGATGGCCCCGATTGTTACTATATCCATTTCACCAGCCTTCCAGGCTGAAGAATCTTTTTCATAAACCGAATGATTCAGTTTGATATCAAGGTATTGAGAATTATAAACAACAGTGCTGTCGCTGCTTCTTATTACAAGAGCATCGAATACATCTTTGCGCATAAGGCTGTTGAAAAAATCTTCTTTGGAAATCTCTTTTACAGAGTCTGTTTTAACAGTTACATATATTGTATTCAGATCAGTGGTATCAGCTTCGTAAACTAAATTCTTACGGTTGATTGAACGCTTTACTTTTTCTTCCGGTATATTTTTATCATCTTTTGACTCCTCTTCTGATTTTCTCAGTTTTGTATTATTTGCAATAATTTTAACATAGGTTTCATCCTTGATTTTAATGTTTTCACCAATCTTGGCGAGTGTGCGGAAACTGCGGTTAATTATTTGACGTTCGTTGTTTCGGATAACTACAAAAAGGTAGAGGCTCAAAGCCAAAATAATCAGGAGAAAAGTGGTGATAACCAGTCCGGCAATCTTCGTCTTTATAGGAAATTTACTGCTCATAATGGTCAGGTTTATTTTTAAATAATACCATCAATTCTGTTCAACCGATGATTCGGTGCAAAATCTTTTCAGCAAAAATTCAACCCTGATTTTTTTATTTCCCGAGAAATGCTCATCATTAAGATGACTTAAAGAGAAAGACCACTGTTTCTGTTTAAAGTTTCTATGAAACCGGTCATTTTTATATCTTTAATTTAAACAACATTAGATTGATACGAAAAAAATACCTTTTGGTTTCTTTTTAAGGAGAATTCGGAAGAATTAGATTCCAGTGAACAAGAGTTTGTTAACTGTTTTGAGTTTTGAAGTTTCCAGAAATAAAGCAGGTGATGCCAGCCCCCGTTCGAACCACACCAAATATATGAGAGGACACCTTTTTGAGCTTTTCAGGTCGATATACTTTCCTGTTATTTTACTTTTCAAAATTGCTATAAAATATTAAAGATGTTATTCCACATTTACCACTACCTTTAGAAAAGGTATAAATAAACAATCATTGCAGGTAGCAGTAAACAGGAAAGACATAAAATTTGCACCGGATTCATCGAGGGTAATTGCACGGTTTTTATATACCGGCGACGAAAGGGCACTAAAAACGATACGTTCGGTTTTAAATATGCCTGAACATTCGGCATCGCAGGCATTAAATCCCATATTGAGGGATTTTCATTGCGGCACAGAAATATTTCAAAAATTTTCGAAAAACATTTCAATAAAATTTCCCATTTGTTGAAACAGTTGGATGTTGACCCTGATTCGCTCGATATTTCAATAAAGTCGCTCATCGGTTCCTATTTTACCATGGAATATTCCATTGAATCGGCCGCTTTTTTTAACCCGTCGGTTGTGGAACATCCCGATCAATCGGAGACAGGGCCTGGCGAAAAAAGAGTGGTTATAAGTTTCAGGGAAACCGGAGAAGGACATATTTCGTCGATTGTGTTTCGCACCGGTGTGCTGGATAAAAACAACAACCTATCCGTTGAACCGTTTGGCAATATGCTGGAAGAGGCCCAGCACATACGAAAACATATTTACGATAAAGCATCGTTTAAAAGCAAGCTCGACGAGATGAAGGATATTCATTCTTTGATTCCTTCAGGCATTATTCTCGACAAACTAAACGATAAATTTATCTACGGCGAATTGAGGGAGTGT
Source organism: Tangfeifania sp. (assembly GCA_035269145.1). Taxonomy (GTDB): domain Bacteria; phylum Bacteroidota; class Bacteroidia; order Bacteroidales; family Prolixibacteraceae; genus Tangfeifania. The sequence goes on from DATFJO010000049.1 coordinate 15,004, forward strand.
ATTAAAGAAGCAAGAAATACACTTCAGCCTGGTTCTTATCAAAAATTCTTTTCACCCAAATTATGTGGCTGGCCAGGTCGCACTACGAACTTGACTTTTCGCTGGACACAAATATCTCCGAACGTGTTATATTCCCGGTTTCAGCAAACGAAAAGAATGGAATTGAAGATGCCCGTTTTGTGAAATTTACATAAGATAACGGTGAAACTATTTATTATGCCACCTACACTGCTTACGACGGCGCCACTATTTTACCAAAGATGCTCGAGACAAGAGATTTTTACCATTTTAAGGTACTGCCGCTTCATGGCGAAATTGCCCAAAACAAAGGAATGGCGCTTTTCCCGCGGATCGATGATTCACAATGACGAATTAATAATCCCCTATGCCATGTCCGATTATGCTTCCACATACGCAACTATTAATCAGAGAGAACTTCTGAATGAGTTGGAAAAAACGACAAAGGATTTATAATCTTCTATATTTTGCTAAAAAAAATCATTTTGAACAGCAAACAAAAAAAGATGATTAATCTTTCATCAAGCAATATTGTAGGAACGCCTTGTCGTGCGTTTCTGCTAAAGTTGATAGTATATGTCATTGTCATTCTTCATTTGCTACTTCTTGCTGCTGCTTTCTGTAAACATGAATATAACTTACAATTTCTTTCACATTTCGAAGCTTTGCTTCCAAAATATCCGGACGATCAATTTCAGGTTTTCCTTCTTTTATAACACTTATTTGTGGGTCCATAAAACAGTACGAATAGAATGAATTTACCATCATTTCATCCATTTCCAAAAGTTCGTCATAGGCCAGAACCGATTTTAAGACCAGTTGTTTATTGTTCTCATTTTCAGAATACAGATTAATGAAAATCCAAAAAGCCTGTTTCAGGTATTTGTTTTTTAAGAAAAGAAGTGCCTCGCCCCATTTATATGTTTCGGGGTAAATCAGTTTGCGGTATTCCGCGTCATTCATTACTTTTTGAAATTCTCTTCCCATTATTAGAGAATCTCCGATTATTTCAAGACCTTTCTCGTTTAAATCCGCCAGCCAGGTTAAAACGGCTGTTTCCTGTAGTTGTTTCTCTTTTGACTTTACACTTTCAGGATTTTGTCCAACCCCGGTAAACGATATTAAAAGGAAAGCGATAACTAAAACTTTATTCATATTTTTAAAAATTAAACATAAAATTTACCCTTTGAAATAATCAAAGGATAAATTTATAGTTTGTAAATTCACGTTTATTTTTCTGCTTGAATTAACAAAGTAGATAACTGATCTATTTTTGCTTCAACAGATTCCAGCCTCTCTTCCGATTCTCTGAATTTTTGTTCATAGCTTTTCAGGATATTTAAATAATTGCCATTATGAACTCCTACAACGGTATTTACCATTTTCGGACCTTCGTTTAAATCGGCATCCCACGATCTGCCAACAACAAGTTTAAAATCTTCAATTGTCATATCATTGGGGCTAATTGCTTTACCATATCCGGCAATTTCATTATTTCCAACTATAAAGTCGCCTGAATGAACAACACCCATTATTTTTACAGGAATTTGTCCCATAAAAGCAACATTGTTTCCTAAATAACTTTTTCCTTCTTTTGGAATATTTCCTAAAATTATTGGACGATGTGATATTGCCATAACTTGTTCTGCATTTGTCAGGTCTTTGGTAATTTTACCTCCTTTTACAGCAACAATATCGCCAGTGCCAATCGATTCAACCGGATCCAATCTTTCAAGCCATTCTGCATAATCACCATTTCCCGAGCTGTATTCAACCCCAATCTCAAGATATGCTTCAGCAACTTCTTTTGCTTTGGCCCTCATTTCAGGAAAGATCGAAGA